>JAIRMY010000015.1 GCA_031258335.1 Spirochaetaceae bacterium
AACCGCATCATTACGATTTACTCAGGCAGCAAGGCGGGGGAATTAACGTCTCCGTTTGACAAAACAAAACTATTGAATGAAATCATGGGAATTAAAAGGGGTGATTCGGAATGAACAGGCGTATAACTGAAATGTTAAAAAGAATTTCAAAAATAAAAATGCTGACTATCGCTTTTATACTCATGGTATTGATAGTGATAGCCGCCGCCGTTTCTCCGAATTTTTTGACGGCTTACAATCTACAGTCGGTTGTACGCGATCTTTCCTTTGTCATGATTATAACGACAGGCCAGTCCTGTCTTTTAATGCTTGGCGAGCTTGATCTTTCCGTAGGAAAGATGGCTTCCCTTTCCGGCGTCATAGGCGGTATACTCATGCTGCACGGGCAGGTTCCGCCGTACATCGCGCTCTTTATCAGCCTTTCCTGCGGAATCTTACTTGGCATAACAAACGGGCTGCTTATTACCAAACTCCGCCTCAACGCGATGATAGTTACAATCGCCACGCAGGGCGTTTTTGCCGGCATCACTCTGGTTATAACAAAGGGGAGGGCCATAGTCGGCATACCGGCGGCCATACACTACCTGGGCCGTGGCATGGTTTTTGGCATTCCTATTCCGTTTATTATCGCCTGTGTATTTTTGATGGTAATGCTTTTTGTTACGCAGAAGACTCCGTTTGGCCGTTATATCTACGCGATAGGCAACAACAAAGAGGCGGCTAAAATTCTGGGCATTAACGTTGACGCGGTTAGGATTACCGTCTATGCGCTGATGGGTTTTTTCTGCGCGGCGGCGGGACTCTTGATGATAGCCCGGCTTGGTAATTCACAGCCGGCTATAGGCGATGTATGGGTGATGAATTCTATAGCGGCGTCTGTCATAGGCGGCGTCGCGCTGACCGGCGGCGTGGGAAACCCGCTGGGCGCGGTTCTCGGCGCGTGTATACTCAGCATCATTCAAAACATGATAGTGCTTTTCAACGTCAACACGTATTGGCAGACAGCCGTCAGCGGAATCGTCGTGCTCATCGCCATTTCCATCGATTCCGCCGGCGGAATTGCCGGGGACATTCTTGCCCGTAAGAAACTGCTGCGCGGAAAACCTTGACAAAAGCGCCTCATACGATTATTATTAGAATCAAGACAAATGTTGGTCTGTTGAACAAATGTAAAGGAGATACGGATGGGTCTCGAGTTCAGAAAAAATGAAGCGGGCTTATCGCCTATGCTCTCGATTCGGGATATACATAAATCTTTTGGAAGCAATGAGGTTCTTCGAGGCATAAACATTGATATTTATCCCGGCGATGCGCTTGCCCTCATAGGCGGGAACGGCGCCGGTAAAAGCACCCTTGTCAAATCGGTCATGGGTGTTTACAAACCTGAATCCGGCTGTATCTACATAAACGGCGAACCTCTTGAATTTTCAAAACCCGCCGTCTCGCTTGACAAAGGCATCTACCTTGTGCCGCAGGAGCCTATGCTCTTTCCAAATATGACGGTGGAACAAAATGTCCTGATGGGATTTCGCGGGAAGTACGCGGCTCTGCATGAAAAACTTGTCGCGTTGATGAACCAACTCGGCTGGAAATTAAACCTTGCCCGCAGCGCCCGCACCCTTTCCATCGCCGAACAGCAGTTGGTAGAAATCCTTCGCGGACTCCTGCGGGAAGCGCGTGTCCTGATCATGGACGAACCTACAAGCGCCCTTACCTTTGACGAAGTGAACGCCCTTTTCAAGATCATCGAAAATCTCAAGCGGGAAAAGATAAGCATAATCTACATCACCCATCGCCTAAACGAAGTCTTTATGATTGCCACCCATGTCGCGCTGATGAAAGACGGCCTCATCACGCTTTACGGCAAGGCCGGCGAATTTACGCGGGAGATGCTGGTCAAGGGGCTTTTACCGGACGACTATACCGAGCGGAAGCCTGCGGTCAAAAAGACGCGCGCCTCATCCGAAGGAGAGCCGGTTTTTGAGCTGCGGCATTACAGCGGCTACGGATTTGAAGATGTGAGTTTTACGATTCATGAAGGCGAGGCTCTCGGTCTTGCCGGCGTTGTCGGCGCGGGACGCACGGAGCTTGCCATGACTATCTTTGGCAGGGATGCGGTTAAATCTGGAAAGGCTTTGCTCTGCGGTGAGGACATCACCGGACTCAAAACACGGGAGATTATCAAACGTGGCGTGAACTATGTTTGCGAGGACCGTTTTCTGAACGGCATTTTCAGGATTACCAGCCTCTCCAACAACATAACATCATCCTGCCTGCGGGATATATCCCTGTTTTTCCTCAATTTCGCGGCGGAACAGAAACTTGCTGTCAAGTATGTGAACGACTTTAGGATAAAAGCGACCGGTGTTACGCAGGAAATAGGGAGTCTTTCCGGCGGAAACCAGCAAAAAGCCGTCATAGGGAGGGCGCTGACCACCAACCCGCGCCTTGTTATCCTTGACGAGCCGACACGGGGCATAGACGCCGGCGCGCGCAGCGATATTTACGCGATTATCAACGAACTAAAGGAGCGTAAGGTCGCCGTGCTGCTGATTTCATCCGACATCGAAGAAATTGTCGAGCTTTCGGACCGGGCGATAACGATGTTTCAGGGGCGCGTGAAAGCGGAATTCAAGGGGGAGGAGATTACCCAAGACGCCATAATGAGCGCGTCTTTTGGGGTGGGGCGGGGCAACGTCGCATGAGAAAACTGTTAAAGGCGCGGGAACTTACTTCGTTTTCCTTTGTCCTCATCCTTTTTATCCTTGTCGGCGTTGTCAACTCCGGCTTCCTTGCGCCGGAAAACCTCCTCTTGACGCTGAATTCCAGCGTGGTTTTTACGCTGCTTGCCGCGGGAACGGCGTTCATCATCATAACAGGCGAGATTGACGTTTCTATAGGCGCGGTGATGGGACTCTGCGCGGCTGTTTCCGCGTCAATGATACGGGACGGCGCGCCCTGGCCTGCCGCCGCCGCCGCCGCAGTCCTAACCGGCATTGCCTGCGGCGCAATCAACGGCGCGGGGCTTGTATTCGTAAAAATTCCGTCCATCATAATGACGCTGGGAACGGCGGGGATTATACGCGGACTAATCTACGTTTACACCGGAGGCCGCTGGGTGGAAAACATTCCCGCCGGCTATAAAGCCGCCTCGCAAGCCTCCTTTCTTGGCGTGTCGTTTTTTTACTGGGGGGCCTTGCTCGTGGTTATTGCCGGCATCCTGATTATGACGCGTCTCCGGCAGGGGCGCTACTTTGCCGCTGTGGGGGATAACACCGCCTGCGCCACCTTGCTCGGAATTCCCGTTCGTTTTACAAAGATTTTGGCCTTTATCCTAGCGGGCGCGTTGTACGCCGTTGCCGGACTCATGTTTGTAAGCCGTATAGGTTTTGTTACCCCCATGGTGGGCAGCGGGTACGAGATGAAGGCGATAGCCGCCTGTGTTCTTGGCGGAGTCAGTCTTTCGGGCGGCGTCGGGTCGCTCGCCGGCGCGGCGATAGGGGCGCTTTTCATGGCCTCGGTCGGACGCATCCTCGTGTTTCTCAATTCAACGGCGGATGACGATGTAATCACAGGCGTCATGCTGGTTGTCATAGTTGTCGCCGACGCCCTCTTGCAGCAACGGGCTGTGGAAAAGGCTAGACGGCAGAGGCTCCTCGCCAAAACAAACGCCTCAATGAACATATCATCGGGGGAAAATGATGCCACTATCGCACAATAACCTGCGCAATAACCTGCTCCACAAGCTGGCGCGTTGGGAAACATTTCTTGTGATACTCATACTGCTTGAGGTTGTAGTATTCGGCGTGTTAAATCCGCGCTTCCTGCGTCCTCATGTGCTTTTCGGTAGCTTTAACGACTTCACCTCTATCTGCGTCATATCTATATTCGTTACCTTTGTGCTGATAACGGGCGGCATGGATATCCAGTCCGGCTCCATAGTCGGGCTTTCATCGATAGTATTGGGCGTCATCTGGGCCGGCGCCGGTCTTAACATCTGGCTCGTCGCCGTGCTGACTGTTATCACCGGAGCATTCTGCGGGGCTTTTTCGGGGTTCCTCACGGCTTTCACGAGAGTCCCCCCTATGGTTGTAACGCTGGGCTGCTCCTTCCTCTACAGCGGTTTCGCAAAAACCATCATGAAAATCGCCAGAATCGAGACGCACAAGGGTATCAGCAACTTTCCGGCTTCATTCACCGCCTTCACCAGTTGGAACATAGCGGGCGTACCGTTTCAGTTTGTGATTTTTTTACTCCTTGCGGCGCTTGCCCACGTACTTTTGCACCGGACAAAGTATGGACGCTGTATATTTTTATGCGGGATCAACCAGAATGCGGCGGAGTATTCCGGAATAAACAGCCGCCTTATCATCATGAGCGCCTACATCTTGTCCGGCATGGGCGCGTCTCTGGCGGGAATCATCCTCACATCGTATTTAGGGACGGCAAAACCCGATTTCGGCAAGGAGTTGACGCTCCCCATCATCACCGCCGTTGTGTTGGGCGGGACATCGATACTAGGCGGCAGAGGAAGCATAGCCGGTACTGCTCTGGCCGCCATTGCCATAGGCTTGATGCGTTTCGGACTTTCTATGAGCGGCGTCAGTACGCAGTACCTCGATATACCGGTTGGCGTTCTCTTGATTGTCGCGGTTGGCTTGCGCGGTTTATCCGGCAATTTAGCCGCGGTGAAAAGACTTTTTTACAGGGAAAAACCGGCTTTTTGCCGGGAAAAATAAATTTTTTGGAGGACAAGAATGAAAAAAACAGTATTGGTTCTGTCGGCGTTATTGGCGCTGACGCTTACCGCTCAGGTTTTCGCCGGCGGCGGCCAGCAGGGCAAAGCATCCGGCGGTGAAAACATCACCATCGTATTTGTGCCTAAAATAA
>JAIRMY010000071.1 GCA_031258335.1 Spirochaetaceae bacterium
TTACCGTTTTTTGGGTGGTTTTTGGGGGGGGATTTTTCGTATACCGTTTAAGCACTTTCTATACGCTGTTTTCGTCCTGAAACGGCTCCGTATCCGGCGGCTGACCGCTCGCCCAGACATCAAGCTTGATTTCCTTGCCGGGACGAAACGCTACTATACCGTGCGGATGGGGGGGAACTAATTCACCGGTGCGGGGGTTGCGCGCCTTGGCGCGTCCCTTGCGAAAACGTACTTCGAAGGTGCCGAAACCGCGGAGTTCCACCGTTCTGTTGCCCCGCAACGCCTCTTTTATCGCGTCAAGCGCTATATCCAGAGTCAGCTTAATATCGGAACGGTTCATCCCTGATTTTTCGTAAACTACATCAACGATTTCCGCTTTGGTGCATTTACACGAAGCCATCTATACTTCCCGCTTCCCTGCCGCCTGACAAGCGCCTTTTTACCGCGCCGCTTTCGTCCGGTTGAACAGCTTCTGCATACGCGATTTTTTGCGCGCCGCGGTATTTTTCTTTATTATTCCTTTACGTGCGGCGGTGTCAATAACCTTTGCCATGCCGCGCAACGCAGTTTCCGCCGCTTCGTAGTCTTTTTTCTGCGTCAGGGCAACAAATTTCTTGACGCTGGTTCTGACGGCGCTCTTTGCCGCCTTGTTTCTCTCGCGCCTATCTTCGCTCTGCCTATGCCTTTTTTCCGCCGAAGTCCTATTTTTAGCCAAAGTACTCTCCCGCCCCTACTTAAAATCCGAAGGCCGCCGTTCCGACCTCTTGCATTTTTCACATTCCGCGATGGTTTTAGCCTTGCCCTTATCGAACAGAGTCTTCATTTTTATCTCGCCACCGCAGGAACAGAAAAATTTCTGTGTGGTGTTCGTGGTACGGGCATTTTTGCTTACCGCCATAGTTCACTCCTCATCAAGCGCATGAAGCGCCGTCTTTACACACAAACCGGAATTGGCGCGACGCGCTATCTTACTCCGTTTGTTGTTTGCTTTCCCAAGCCTTTACCTTGTTACCATACCTGCGGCAAAAGGTCAAGCCCGCCTATACATCTCGTTATGCGAACAGGCTTGCGTCCGTGTGCGGCAGGAAGCAGGCGGCGACAAACTCGTCCATGTACGACGGGTGGGACGACAACTCAAGGTAGGTCATCGCGCCGGCGCAGGTGTCTACCTGGGCGGCGGCCCGCTCCGAGACGAGCATACCGTAAGCCCCGGACAGCGATGTATTACCTATGTAGTGGAATTTTTCAAGCGGGAGATTCGGGAACATCCCTATCAAGATGGCGTGTTCCACGTCTATGCCGCTGCCTATCCCTCCCGCGACGTACACATCGTCTATAACCTCCTGAGGCATATCCACAATGGCAAGCATGGTGCGTATCGCGGAGAATATCGCGCCTTTTGCCCTGATGAAGCTGTCTATGTCTATCTCGTTCAGCACTATGTCCTTTCCGCTCGCGCTGTTCTCGGCGAACTCCACGATATAACCCTGACCGCCTGACTCGTCTTTTACTATGCGTTTGCCTTCCACGTTGAACTTGCCCTTGGCGTTTATGATGCCGCAGCGAAAGAGTTCGCCTACTATGTCTATGATGCCGGAGCCGCAGAGTCCGGCGGGCTTCTCACCCGCGTCTCCTATGATGCTGAGTTTCGGCTCCATCGTGTCCTTGTCTATCACGCAGGCTTCTACCGCGCCGTTTGTCGCCCGCATACCGCAGCTTATCTCGCCGCCCTCGAATGCCGGCCCCGCGGAGCACGCGCAGGACATCATGAATTCCTTGCCGCCGAATACGAGTTCCCCGTTTGTGCCTAAGTCTCTGAACAGAGACAGCGGGTCTTTATTGTAAATCATTGATGAAAATACGCCCGCGGTAATATCGCCGCCCACGTAGGAGCCTACCGACGGGGCGAGGAGTACGCCGGCTTCGGGGTTGACGGGCAGCCCCAGGGCGCGGGCGGAAATCGCATCCGTCTTGAAGAAGGCGGGGACATAAGGTTCAAGCCTTATGAACTCGCCGGGCGCGCCCATCACCAGGTGCGTCATCGTTGTGTTGCCGGCTATAACGGCGCGGTAGATGCGTTCGGTCGCTATTCCCGCGTTCAGCGATACGCGCTTTACCAGCGGCGTGAGGCACTCCTCAATTATAGCGCGGCGCAGGCGTTCCAGCCCGCCCGGCTTTGTGCTTTCTATGATGCGGTTTATCACGTCCGCGCCGTACCGTATCTGGGCGTTTCCGCCGGAGGCCCCGGCGACAGGCTCGCCTGTTTCGAGGTTCACGAGCAGCATGGAAACGGTGGTCGTCCCTATGTCTATCGCCAGCCCGTAAGGCGGACAGTCCGGCGCCGGGGGGAGGACATCCAGCACGGTGATTTCACCGTCCCGCTCGCGGCGTATCACGCAGACCGCGCCTAACTCGTCTGAGGATTGCGAATCCCCGTTACGCAGGGAGTAGGGGAGGCGGCGCAGGGAGTACAGGCTGAAAATCACCCGTGAAGCCCCCGTTTTTTCGGTGAGAGCGGCCTCGACGCGCTCGCGGTCGGCCTTCGCGTCTTCGAGCGTGGGGGCGCTCACTGTAACGGCGGCTCTCTCTATCCCGTGATCGCCGTCAAAGCCGAGGGCTTTCAATTCGGCGCGCAGGCTGTCAAACGCCGATTTTTCCCGCGCCCCGGAAAAGTCCGTTACCCGTATGCGGCTCTGGAAAGCCTGAGCCGAGGCGGGCAGGAACAGCTCTATGTCCGATTGCGGTTTGATTCCGCAGGCGGGCTTCCAGCCCTCCGCCGCATCCTCGTCCGTGATATGCGGCGTCTTGCCGCCCGAAACCTCGCCGGATAACAGCTTTATCCTACACTTGCCGCAAGTGCCGTTTCCTCCGCACGGAGCGTCTATGACGACTCCGACGCGCCGCGCCGTCTCAAGAACCGACTCGCTTGACGGCGCTAAAACTGATACGGGGTCTTCGCCTTCTATGGTGAAGCTGACTTTGTACTCCGAATTTCCCATGATTTACCCTCCAATGGTATTTTCATTCAAACAACGTTACACTATTAAACCACAGATTCCGGCTAGTTGCCACCCCCAAAAACGGTGAAACCTGCCGGCGTGGATGGCGCGGGGTATGCGTCCGACACGATTCGAACGTGCGACCTACGGATTCGAAGTCCGCTGCTCTATCCTGCCTGAGCTACGAACGCGATTGATATTGAGACATACCCTGAAATTCGTTATCCAGCAGGGCTTTTTCTTTGTTTGAAATAATATTTTTTTCAAGGAGTATCCCATCCAATATTTCAAGGTAACTTTTCAAATGCCCAAAATGATTGTTTTTTATCATATCAAGCTCGTCATGTAAGCCGTCTATCCTCCGACCTAGAGCTTCATTTTGGGAGGTTTGGGTGGCGGCTAAGCCGTCTATCCTTTGCCCTAGAGATTCGCCCAGTTCTTTAAGCCGGTTGTCGAGAGACGCATCTAAGGCGATTTGCTTGAAACCATGCTTTATAAAGTCTACGCCATGTTTACTAAAACCTATGATAAAAACAAGCGCCATTGCGATAATAACAACCATCGCCATGATTGGAGACAAAGAACTGGCAAGTTTGTCTAAAAAATCCCACACGGTCATTTCCGTTCTACTCCTCTATACTACCCTTTAGAAATGCCGCATTCGCGGGAAACCCTTTCTCCGCTATGTATATGCATTTTTCTTTTCTCTGGTACGCCTGTATGCCATTTTGATTTTCTATTTCTGAATAATACCGCAAGTTGGTGTATTATGCAAGCCCGCGCTGGCCCTCTATGGATGAATTGAAAATTGAAAATGGGCAGGTGCTTTCAGCCGCGTATGCCCAGCGCCATTTCCGTAGTGAAGGCAGAAGCCGAAATCTGCTTTGTGTGTGCTAGTGCGTAGCACATTGAAACCCGCTGGCGGGTGGCGGGTGGCACGGTGGGGGGTGTGCCAAAGTTATAAATCTTTTTGTTGCTAAAGGGCGGGCAGATTTTTTATAATAAGGCAGAGTTTTTATTGCCGGCTGGGGCCGGTTTATTCAAATTACTTTTGGAGGACAAATTATGAAACAGGCAGTTCAAAGAGTCGGGCGCTCGCTTAGCGCAATGGTTATGCCGAATCTCGGCGCTTTTATAGCGTGGGGGCTGATTACGGCGTTGTTTATACCGACAGGGTGGATACCCAACGAGAAGCTGGGGAATATGGTCGGACCTATGCTTTCGTACCTGTTACCGCTGTTGATTGGGTATACAGCCGGCAAGATGGTTCACGGAGTCCGTGGCGGCGTTGTCGGGTCTATAGCTACGATAGGCGTGATTATGGGAGCAAGCATCCCTATGTTCCTGGGCGCGATGGCGGCGGGGCCTCTGGGCGGCTGGTGCATAAAGAAGTTTGACGAGGCGGTTGACGGCAAGATTCCCGCCGGTTTCGAGATGCTTGTGAACAATTTTTCTGCGGGCATCATAGGCGGCATTCTGTCGATCATTTGTTACCTTGGCATAGGGCCTCTTGCGGAAGCCGCCACAAACGGGCTTGGCGCGGGGGTAGGCTGGCTCGTTGATCACAAGATGTTGCCGTTTGCGTCCATCCTTGTTGAGCCGGCAAAGGTGCTGTTCCTCAACAACGCGATAAATCACGGCGTATTTACGCCGCTCGGAACGCAGCAGTCTTTGGATGTAGGGCGGTCTATATACTTCATGATAGAGTCCAACCCCGGACCCGGACTTGGGCTTTTGCTCGCGTACTGCCTGCTCGGTAAGGGGAGCGCGAAATCCAGCGCGCCGGGCGCGGCGATAATTCACTTCCTAGGCGGCATACACGAGATATACTTCCCGTATGTGCTCATGAATCCTATCCTCATACTCGCGATGATGGGCGGCGGTTTCTGCGGCGTACTCACGCTGAGCCTGTTGGGGGGCGGTCTCATAGGCCCCGCGTCTCCGGGTTCTATATTTGCCGAGCTGATGATGACGCCTCGTGGCGCATACCTTGCCAATTGCGCCGGTATAGTCATAGGCGGCGCGGTAAGTTTCGTGCTGTCCATGCTGCTGTTAAAAATAGCAGGTAAAGACGATGCCGACCTTGAGGCTTCACAGGCGAGCACCCGCGCCATGAAGGCGGAATCCAAAGGGATTTCCGTAGGGGAAACATCCCTTGCGGGCGCGTCGAAGCCCATTTCCGCGGCAAATGTAAAAAAGATAGTGTTTGCCTGCGATGCCGGCATGGGTTCCAGCGCCATGGGCGCAACCAAACTGCGTAAAAAACTACAGGTTGCGGGTCTGGGAGAAATAACCGTGATACATTCTCCTGTGAGCGAGGTTCCCCCGGATGCGGATGTGATAATCTGCCACAAAGAACTAAAAGAACGCGCCGCGAATGCCAATTCCAGCGCGCATATAGTGGCGATAACCGACTTCCTTGCCGCGCCTGAATACGATACGCTGATAAAGGAACTAAAAGGTTAAGCCATGCGTGAAGCGGTATATACTATAGTTGACCCGGACGGGATACACGCGCGTCCCGCGGGAAGGTTTGTAGAAAAGATGCAGACGTTTTCAAGCGCCGTAACGGTGAGCCGCGGGGATAAGTCCTCGGACGCAAAAAAACTGTTCGCCCTGATGAAACTCAGGGTAAAGGCGGGAGAGACTATCACGATAAGCGCGGAAGGCGAAGATGAAGATGCCGCTGTAGAGGCGGCTGTCGCCTTCCTCAAGGAAAATCTATAGTGGGTACGTTTCCCCCGCGTCTGGTACGGATTCTGGAACTTTTACTCCAGAAAAACGTGCCTATACCCGCGGGGGAACTTGCCGAAGAACTTGGAAGCAGCCGCCGTACATTGTTTCGTGATCTAAAAAACGCCGAGAGGATACTTGCTCCGCATGGGTGCAGCCTCGTTTCCATACAGGGGAAGGGGCTGGAACTGCGGGGTAACGACGTTGACCGGCAAGAGCTCGCCACTGTACTCAAACAAAAAAAGCCATCCCTACCGGGAAACAAGCGGGAACGGTTGCTCGGCCTGTTGATAGAACTGTTGAACGATAACGACGTTCACAAACTGTTCTACTTTGCCCATACGCTGGGAACAAGTGAGTCGACGGTGAGCAATGACCTTGATGAGCTTGAACCCTGGCTTGCCCGGAGCGGGGTCAAGCTGATACGCCGACCCGGTCTTGGCGTCTGTTGTTCGGGAAGCGAGGAAGCAATACGGAGCGTGCTTTTCCGCCGCATGGTCCATGATGGGCGTATGGGGACGCTGTTGTACCTAGAGGATATAGGCTACCCTCCCCCTGAGATTAAAAGCGGGGTGCGGCTCCTGTTTGACGTGTACTTTGAACAGGAACTTGACTGGATGACGCCCGATTCGAGGGAATTGTTGCTGCTTTTTCTTGTGGTTGGGATAGAGCGTATCGAAAAAGGGCGCCGGCTTGATCAGGCGAATCCGCCTGAAGGCGGCGCGTACCTGTATAAGCTGTCGGACTTCATAGCCTCTAAGGTAGAAGAGCGCTTTTCAATCGTTCTCACACGGGCGGAACGGACGGCTATAGCGGCTCAGCTTAAAACTTGCCGGGCCATGCTGCATAACCCGTTCAATCCGGCGGAAACTCATGATTACACTTACATTATGAGGCTGGTTCACGAGATGATAGACCGTTTCGACCCGGAACTTGCGCCCTCTCTTAAACTGAACGAGGATCTGTTGAACGGTCTCGGCCTGCATCTGTGGGCGGCGCTTGACAGGCTGGAAAAACAGATGGAGGTTCCGGACACCTTGTGCGGGGAAGCCGCCGCAAAGTACCCAGAACTGTTCAAAAAAACCATGCGGGCGCTCACAGTGCTGGAAGAACGGCTGGGGCATCCCGTGCCTAAAAGCGAGGCCTCGTTGATAGCGATGCATTTTTACGCCGTGCTGTTTAACATGGAGGCGCGGAATACAAGCAAGCGGACACTTCGTGTCTGTATTCTATGCGCCGGCGGCATAGGGGTCTCGTATATGCTCGCCTCGCAGATAAGGCAGCGGTACAAAAGCGAACTGGAAATAGACCTAAGTGATTATACCGGCGATTCGTTTGACGGGTACGATTTTCTGATTTCTCTGATACCGCCAGACAGGACATTCAAAACAGATAAGCCGGTTATCGTTGTTAATTCATTTTTGACGGACGAGGACCATGAAAATATACGGCGGGCGATAGACAACTACGCCTTTGTAAAACGCGCAGAACCTGTAGCGGCGGAGTGTATGCGGCTTACGGAACGGATAGCCTGCGTCGCCGCGTTGCTGAGCGCGGTAAAGGCGCTTCTTGACGGGTTTACGCGTATAGACGTTGACCCTGACTGTAGTTTTGAAGACTTGGCTAGGGCGGCATCCCGCGCCGCGGCGTATAACGAGGATAATGCGGCGCTTATCGCAAAGGCGCTGTTGGAACGCGAGGCAGTCTCGTCCCAGGTTTTAAGCCGGATTTCCGTTGTGCTGCTTCACGCCCGAAGCGCCGGCGTCGAAGCGCCTGTGCTTGCGTTACTCGTTCCGGCCCGCCGGGAGAACGCGGGGATCGGGGCTTTTACGCAAAGCTATTTTTGTGGGGCAAAAAGCTGTATGCTGATGCTGTTGCCTCCGGCGCGGAAAACCGGATGCCTTGTTGAAACCGCGCCGGGGGGAGGCGGCATCACGGAGATAATGGGCATCATAAGCGGGGCGCTCGTTGAAGATGACGGCTTCCTTGCCGCCGTTCAACAGGGCGATATTGAGAGTGTACGCGCGGCGCTGGAAATAGATATTTCCGAGTACCTAGTCCGGTTTTGCGGGGAAACCTTGAAAAACTAGCCGCTCGTAGTAAAACAAATGTACAGGAGTAATTGTATGGCGGATTCAAAAGAAATGTTTAAGCTCAAGAATATAGTGCTTGGGCTGCCAAAGGAGACCAGCGACGAGGCTATACTGCGCTGTGGTAAGATGCTCGTTGACGGCGGTTATGCCGGGCAAGAGTATGTCGAGGGGATGCTTGCCCGCGACCATTCGTTTAGCTGCGGGATAGGGAACTTTATCGCTATACCGCACGGCGAAAAGGAATACAAGCAGTACGTACAGAGCGCCGGAATAGTAGTTCTCGTCTACCCTGATGCTATAGACTGGCACGGCGTACCCGTCAACCTCGTCATAGGGATTGCGGCGCGGGGCGAAGAACACCTGGACATACTGGGGAATGTCGTTGACAACATTGACAGCGGGGACGATGTTCTTAAACTCGTAACAAAGAATAGCCGTGAAGCGATATACGATATGTTTTGCGGCGGAAGCGGTGGCAGAAGCGGGGATGGTAGGTAAATGAGCGGTCTCTACGCCGTACATTTTGGAGCGGGAAACATAGGGCGGGGCTTCATAGGCGAGGTTCTGTTCCGAAACGGTTTTCATATAGACTTTGTCGACATAAACGATGCGGTGATAGGCGAACTCCACAGGCGCGGTTCTTTCCAGATAGAGTTTGCCGGTAAATCGAAAGAATACCTTGTTGTGAGCAATGTTGACGGGATAAACAGCAGGACGGATGCCGAGAGTGTCATAGCGGCAATAGCCGAGGCCGGCCTTGTTACCACCGCCATAGGGCCTTCCGTGCTGCCTGCTATCGCCGGACTCATAGCGCGGGGGCTGGAGGCGCGGCGCGAAAAGCGCCCCGAAGCCCCGCTTGATGTGATAGCCTGCGAAAACATGATAGGCGGAAGCGAATTTTTAGGCGGCGAGGTAAAAAAACACCTTTCCGCTGAGATGCTTGACTATGTTGAGCGGCGCGTGGGGTTTCCCAACGCCGCGGTAGACCGCATAGTACCCGTTCAAAGACATGAGGACCCGCTTGCCGTTACCGTAGAGCCTTTTAGGGAATGGATAACGGCGGCCAAAGGGCGGAAGTCGCCGGAGATCAAACTGGACGGGGTAAACTATGTCGAAAATCTTGAGTCGTACATAGAGCGTAAGCTATTTTCCGTGAACACCGGCCACGCAACGGCGGCCTACGCCGGAGCGCGGCGCGGGTATGACACCATAGGCGAGGCCGTGGCGGATGCCGGAATACTTGAGCGGCTGCGGAGAGTCCTCGCCGAGACAGGCAGCCTTCTCACCGCCAAATGGGGCTTTGACAGGGCCGCCCACGAAGCGTACATCGAAAAGATAATCAGCCGTTTTGAAAACCCCGCCAACCCCGATGCCTGTACCCGCGTGGCGCGGGATCCTATTAGGAAACTGGGCTTTAACGAGCGTTTCATACGCCCGATTCGGGAACTCAAGGAACGCGGCCTCGGCTATGCCGCTCTCGTTGAAACAAGCGCCCTCGCCCTCGCCCACACGGACAAAAACGATGCTGAAAGCGTGCGGCTTGCAGTCATGCGGGAAGGACGGGACGAAGCGGGGATGAAGAGCCTCGTGGCGGAGCTTACCGAACTTGGCGATGCCGCGCTCATAGACAAGATAACCGGCGCGTACGAAAGGTTGTTAAGAGGCTGAGCGTTACCGCCGCAAACCTTGCCTATGAGCCTTAACCGCGGCGCTTATCGCCGCGACAACCGCGTCGTCAATGCCGGGCGAAACAGTCTCGGTGCGCCCCTCCACCGGCGGCTCCTTGTCTAACCCTGAAGTATGGGGAGTACGCCTCGCCCGCGAAATCACGATTACGATGATTACCAAAAACACGACCGCCATTCCCAGCAGCTCCGCTATCGTCATAAAGCCTCCTAAAACCTCCACTTACACTAACACAAAACACCCAAGACCGGCAAGAAGCCCCTAAAAAAATCCAAACAGTCGTGAAAATCCCCACTTGACTAAAACCGGCTGCCGTATTACACTGATAATTGTCTGGGGAAGCAGGGTGAAATTCCTTCGCAAGCGCGTTACCGTTAGAGCCGGGATACCAGGCAAGGGTGTTTAGATATTAGACAGCCTTTGCGTTCATTTTTCTTTGCGCATACCGGAGAAAATGATAAATGTGTTACGGTTTGGTTACACCTTTATTAATGAAAAGCCGCGGTATGTATCGCGGCTTTTTTGTTGTAAGGGCATATAACAGTCAGGGGCCGCCATACTCTCCCAGGCGGGACGGCGGCGGATAAGGGGCGACTCTTCTCCCGTCCCGGCTCACGCCGTGCCGCCGGGATAAACGGAAGGAGCGGAATACTCCGCGCTGACCGTGTTGAAAATTGCTTTTTAACTGCCGCATGAGCGGCACTCAGGTTTGAAAACATAATTTTGGAGTAATTATGAGAAAATTTAATTCAGTTTTAATGGTGGTTATTGTTATGGGTATGGGTATGGCGGTATCATCGTGTACAAGTACACCGGCGGGAAAACCCGCCAAACCGGTTTTGCTCGCCGTCAGTTTCGGAACGAGTTTTAACGACAGCCGCGCCCTGACCATAGGCGCGATAGAGAAGGCTCTTGCCGCGGCTTACCCGGAGTACGAGGTACGCCGCGCCTTCACGAGCCAGATAGTTATCGACGTGATAAAAAAAGAGGAGGGCGAAAAAATTGACAACGTAAAAGAAGCGTTTAACCGCCTTGTTAAAGACGGGGTAAAAGACGTAGTCGTTCAACCCACCCATCTCATGGACGGTCTTGAATACCACGATATACTTGCGGAGATAAAGCCGTTTGAAAAAAAGTTTGACCGCATACGTTACGGAAAACCGCTACTCTCCTCCGACAGGGATTATGACGACCTCATAGCGGCCCTTGTTTCGGAGACTTCGCAGTACAACGCGCCTGGGACCGCAATAGGTTACATGGGACACGGCACACACGCGGACTCGAATCAAGTTTACGAGGCTCTACAAAAAAAACTTGCCGGTAAAGGGTACACCAATTATTTGATAGGCACGGTAGAGGCGGAGCCTACGCTTGACGATGTAATAGCGGGGGCGCAGGCGCTCGGCGTTAAACAAATAACTCTGTTGCCGCTGATGATAGTGGCGGGCGACCATGCCAATAACGATATGGCCGGCGACGAGGATGATTCCTGGAAGGTTATTTTACAGGGCAAGGGCTTTTCCGTTACCACTGTGCTCAAAGGTTTGGGGCAGTATCCCGGCGTTCAGCAAATATTTGTCCGCCATGTAAGAGACGCGCTGTAGACCGTATTGAAGACCTATGCGCATTTTCTCATACTCATCCTCTGTCTTTCATCGTGCGTTAAAAAAAATATACCGGAGGGTTTGAACGCGCAAGAGAGTAGTCAAAGCGTTACCGATGACGAGGGAAACCGCATAGACTTTGACAAACCTTTTGCGCGTATCATTTCATTCTATTCCGCGCATACGGAAAATCTATTCGCGCTCGGGGCGGGGTCAAAGCTGATAGGCGGGCATTCAACCTGTGATTATCCTGAAGCGGCGAAGGCGTTGCCCGTTTTTGAGTATACCGGCGACCCTGAGTACGTGATTGCCGCCGACCCCGACCTTGTACTGATTCGTCCGTTTGTGCGGAGGCATAATCCGGCGTATATAGCCGCGCTGGAAAAGGCAGGGATACCGATAGTATCTCTTTACCCTGAAACTTTCGATGACTTTGACGGCTATATAACGCGGCTTGCGATGCTCGCAGGCGTGAACGCGGAAGCGGAGTTAGAAAACTTTCATTCGGAACTGGAAGACATTAAAAACATTTCCGCCGCGATAAAAGAGAGGCGGCGCGTTTTTTTTGAAACCACGGAACGTGAAACTCGCACCGCCTCCCCTCGCAGTCTCCCCGCTCTCGCCATAGAAATTGCAGGCGGTATCAACATCGCAAAAGACGCGGCGCCTGTGAACCCGCTCTCGTCTATCGCCCCCTACGGCGCTGAAAAATTGCTTTCGGAGGCGGACGATATAGACGCCTACATAGTTCAAACCGGCGCGATGAATCCGACAAGATCGTTGGACGCGCTCCGAAGACGCGCCGGTTTTTCCGCGATAAAGGCGATTCGCGAGGGCAATGTTTTATTCATTGATGAAAGAATAATCTCGTCCCCCATTTTTAGGTATTTACAAGGCGTAAAAACAATTTCCCATTTCCTGTACCCCGATGTTGAAAAACAGCGAAGCTCCGGATAATCCCCTCGGCGCATTCGCGGCAAAACGAAGACTGTGCGCTTCGATGATAGCCGTCCTTTGCGTACTCTTGCCTCTTGTGATGATTTTTTCCGCCGGGCTTGGGGCGGTGCGCGTTTTTCCGGGCGATGTGGCCCGCATACTGGCGGGGAGGCTCTTGGGGAGGGAGGCTCTGCTTGACGGAATCCCCAGCGGAGCCTTGGCCGTCGTCTTTGAACTCCGCCTGCCGCGTATAATCTGCGCGGCGTTCACAGGGGCCGCCCTCTCCGCTTCCGGCGTAATTTTCCAGGCCATACTCCAGAACCCGCTCGCCGACCCGTACACGCTGGGCGTATCAACGGGCGCGGCCTTCGGAGCCTCGCTCGCCATCTTCCTGGAATTCGCCTTATCGCTGACGTTGCCGCCGCCGCTCGGCGCTCTCGTCTTTGCCGCCCTTACCCTCGCCGCCGTCCTTGCGATAGCGAACAGGGGTAGCGGCCTCGTAACGGCAAACCTAATCATGGCGGGAATAATCGTAAGCGCCATACTACAAGCCGGCGTCAGCTTCATAAAGA
>JAIRMY010000078.1 GCA_031258335.1 Spirochaetaceae bacterium
GCGGGGAGGCTCGTTCTGTAAGGAAATTTATCATATGGGGGGTTTACTACCAATTTTTGTGAGTGCTACTGATTCTAACCGCCGCAAGCGGCGGGGTATTAAACCCCAAGGCAGAATAACTAATATTACAGAATATGTTGAACAGTATATTTCTGTGTTCCATTTATAAATATTGCGGACAGACTTTTTGGGAATTCATTGGAGGAAATGAAAATATTTATACGGATATTATTGAACCGCTTGGACATAAAGCGAAAGAACACAACGATGATTACATGGTAAAATATTCCCAGATGGTAAACAAATTTACGAAAAATTTTATAGACCTGTTTTGTGATAATAGTGGCGCTATTGATTGGAATAGATTAGTAAAATTCAATTCAGAAAAGAAAACGTAAAAGGACAGTAAGTCGTACAACACACGGGACAAGCGCAAGACAACCCGCCGTAGGCGGGTTGCCGCCTGTAAGCCGTGCCTGCGGCACGGCTTACACCGCGGGACAAGCGCTAGGGATTGGAGGGGCGCGAAGCGTCCTTTGCGTAGCAAAGGATGAAACCCCGCAAAGCCCGACCCCGCGCGAAGCGCGGGGGAGCGCCAAAATTAAAAGCAAAACTGCCGGAAGTGAAGATCCCCCTCTTAATAAAAAGCGGGTTGCTTGTATAATAAAAAAAACAAAAAAATTTAAGGTGGATGGTATGGGCGACCCAAAGGGATTTTTGAAGGTAAGGCGCAAGGTTTCCGGTTACAGGCCGGTTGAAGAGCGTATCAACGATTATAGCGAGGTTGAGGAGCAACTGTCGGACGAGGAGAGGCGGGCGCAGGCAAGCCGGTGCATGGATTGCGCCGTGCCGTTTTGCCACTGGGCATGCCCGTTGTCCAACGTGATGCCGGAGTATCATGATAGGGTTTTTCGCGGGGACTGGACGGGGGCGTGGGCGTTGTTGCAGGATACCCATCCGTTTCCTGAGTTTACAGGGCGCGTGTGTCCCGGACTCTGCGAGGCCTCCTGCGTACTCGGCGCTAACGACGAGCCGGTAACGATACGGCAAAATGAGCTTGCCGTCATAGAAAAGGCATTTCAACTGGGGCTTGTTACGCCGCGTCCGCCCAAAAAGCGGAACGGGAAGCGCGTTGCGATCATAGGGGCGGGGCCCGCCGGGCTTGCGGCTTCTTACTTTTTGAACAGGGCGGGCTTTAACGTTACCGTTTACGAGGCGGACAGGACGGCGGGCGGCTACCTGCGCTATGGAATCCCCAATTTCAAGCTGGGGAAGGACTTCATCGACAGGCGTATAGCGGTAATGGCGGCGGAAGGCGTGGAGTTCAAGACGAATACCCGCATAGGGCGGGGGCGTTATGCGTTTGGAACCACAGGGCGGGGCGCGGAAATCGTTGACGCTCGGAAGCTCGAAGCGGAGTACGACCTCTTGCTGCTCACCATAGGGGCGCGGGAACCTCGCGACCTCGCCGCGCCGGGACGGGAGCTTGCCGGCATAGTGCAGGCTCTGGATTTTCTTTCGCTGCAAAACCGCACTCTCGCCACGGAGCAGGACGGCTTTGAGCAGGTGAACGCCTTCCGCAAGAAGGTGCTCGTGATTGGAGGCGGCGATACAGGCTCGGACTGCGTGGGGACGGCGAACAGGCAGGGGGCGGAAAAAGTTACCCAGATCGAGGTGATGCCGAAACCGCCCGAACACCGCAGCCCGCTCCAGCCCTGGCCCCTATGGCCCACCGTGTTCAAGACATCGAGTTCCCAAGAGGAAGGCTGCGAGCGCCTCTGGTCTGTAAACACAAAGGAGTTTGCCGGCAGGAACGGCAGGGTTGCCTCTGTACGGGTTCGCAAGGTTGAGCCGGCCGCCGGAAACGGGGGCGCGGGTTTCAGGGAAATCGCCGGTTCGGACTTTGAGATAGAAGCCGGCCTTGTGCTGCTCGCGATGGGGTTTACCCACGTTGTGCAGGAAGGCGTGGTGTCCGACCTTGCGCTTGACACGGACGAGCGCGGTAACGTGATGACACGCGGCAGTTTTCACACGTCGAATCCCAAGGTTTGGGCGGCGGGCGATTCACGAAACGGCGCAAGCCTTGTCGTCCGCGCCATAGCCGACGGCAAGGCAGCCGCGGAAGCCATCATCAAGACGCTGTAGGCTTCCGTCAACGTAAATTAATATGTTGACAAAAGATTTTTCCGGTGAGGACAGGCGGCGCATAGAAAAGGCTCTAACGCTGTGCGGCAATGAGCGGTGCAAAGGGACGGCGGAAATTGTCGTAAGGATGAGGCTAGACGCCGACTGCGTTATAGCGGCGCTACTCTTTGATTCGTACAAGACCGGCGACGACAAAAAAAACGCCGCTCTGGATTTTGGCGGAAGCGCCGCATCTCTAATCGAAGGCGCGGCAAAGGCGCTTAAACTTTCCACGAAAGACAAGTCCATAGCCGAAGCGGAAAAAATCAGAAAGATGCTGTTTGCCATGATAGAGGATATCCGCGTCATATTTATATGCCTTGCCGAAAAATTACAAATCATGCGGACTATAGATCGTTTCCCGGAAGAAGAACGCAAAGGCATAGCGCAGGAATGTCTTGACGTTTACGCGCCGCTCGCCCACAGGCTGGGAATCTCGTGGCTAAAAGATGAAATCGAAGACCTCTGCCTTGAATGTCTTAACCCCGATGTTTTCCGGCAGATAACAGACATCGTAGCGCTAAAACACAGCGAGCGCGAACATTTTCTTGATTTTATGAAATCCCGCGTGGAGGTCGAAACCAAAAAACGCGGAATAAAAGCCGATGTAAAAAGCCGCGCAAAACATTTTTACTCTATATATCAGAAGATGCGCAAGCGCGGCAAAGAGGCGGGCGATTTGTACGACCTATTCGGGCTTCGTGTGCTTTGCGATACCGTTGAAAACTGCTATGCGCTTCTCGGCTTGATACATACCTTGTGGATGCCGGTTGACGGACGGTTCAAAGACTACATCGCGATGCCCAAGTCAAACGGTTATCAAAGCCTGCATACTACCGTGCTGGCATTCGATGACGAGGCGCGGGATTCCGGCGGCGTGGTAAGCGGCAACATGATTGAAATACAGATACGGACATTTGATATGCATGAGGCGGCGGAATACGGATACGCTTCGCACTGGCTCTATAAAAAAGGGATGAACGCGGAGTATGTCCACGAAAAAGATCTGCCGCTCGTGAACAGGCTGATGCGTATAACGCGCGGCATAGAAAATTCGGCGATAGAATATGCGGCAATGGAGTATTCGGCGTTTGAAGAAATAAAAGAAATAAAAGAAATAAAAAAAGAAATATTAAAAGATTCGATTTTTGTATTTACGCCGCAGGGAAAGGTTATAGAACTGCCGCAGGGCGCTACGCCTATTGATTTTGCGTACAGCATACACACCGCCATAGGCGAACACTGCCACGCGGCAAAGGCGGACGGGGCAATCATACCTCTCAATAAACCGCTGCAAAATACTCAGATTGTCGAAATCATCACGGCGCAAAACGCGCATCCGCACAGCAACTGGGAGCGCATCGTCAAGACGGCAAAGGCCCGGAGCAAAATCCGCGCATGGCTTGCCCTGAACGACGCACCGATTCAACACGAAAAATCCGGTCAACACGAAAAATCCGCCGCCGCAAAGAAGAAGCAGGAAGAACCCGTCCGGCGCGGCAGGGAGCATACCCGGCCCAGCTCCGATACACGACCTGCGGCGCCCGCGCCCATGCGCGTACTCATTCAGCATGAAAAAAATATGCTGTTCCGTTTCGCTAAATGCTGCGATCCCAAACCGCCGGATGAAATTACAGGCTATGTATCACGCGGGCGCGGCATAATAATCCACAGGAAAGACTGCGCCTCGATTCCCAACATCACGGAATTTAACGAGCGGCGCATAGACGCGGAATGGGAGGCGCCGCGGGATTGATCAAGGGTGATAGATGGTATGTGAAATGCCGCCCGAATTTTCCTCCAAAATTCACCAAATATATTTAAAGAGTGTATAAAAAATTAGTAACCGTTCACGGGTCATATAGTGAGATTGATGAAATCTTGAGGTATATCCAGACCAAAATACACGGACAAACAACGTTTGAGGTAATTCATTACCGATACGTTTTGTAAACCACA
>JAIRMY010000091.1 GCA_031258335.1 Spirochaetaceae bacterium
ACGGGGAGCTTAGGCAGGATAGATGGCAGCAGGATGGACAGAACCGGTCAAAAGTGGTGATTTCCGCGATAACCGTACAACTTTTGGGCGGCGGGCCGGGTCAAGGCGGTGCGCCTGGAGGAAGCGCTTACGGCGGTTCTTACTCAGGCGGAGCCGGGGGCGGCTATTCAGGCGGGGCAGGGATGGGGCGCTCCTATGGAGAAAGCGGCGATATGGACGCGGGGGAGCGGAACATCCCTTCCGATCATCAGTTTACGGATGATATTCCGTTTTAAGTGAGGATAGAATCATGGCGGAAGATAGATTTACAGGTAGAGACGGCGAGCGCCATTCACGTGCGGACCGCGGACAGGATACGGACGGCCGGGACGGCGAGGAACGTTCAAGGGGGGGGCGCGGCGGAAAGTTTTTTGTAAAGAAAAAGGTTTGCAAATTCTGTACGCAGAAACTCAAAATTGATTACAAGGATGCGGACGGGCTGCGCCGGTTTATTACCGAACGGGGTAAGATACTGCCGCGCCGCATCACCGGAACCTGCGCCAGACATCAGCGTGTACTGGCGGAGGCGATTAAACGTGCGCGTATAATCGCGCTGCTTCCGTTTGTCGCCAACTAGCGCGAAGTTTACCGGCAGCGTTACTGTAGGAGTATTTTATGAACATAAAAGTTATTTTAAACAAAGATATTTCTCCGTTGGGCGAGGAGGGCGATGTCAAGGAAGTCGCCAGAGGTTATGCGCGTAACTTCCTGTTTCCGCGCAGATTCGCCCTCCCCTATACGGAAAGAAGCATAAAAATATTTGAAGCCCGCAAGGATGAAATCGCGGAACGCAAGAAACTGAAACGCGACGATGCCGCTGGCATAAAAGAACGCCTAGAGGCGCTTGAGTTGGCGGTAGCTATGCCCGCCGGAGCCAACGGGAAACTTTACGGCGCGGTTACGAGCCAGACCATCATGGATGAGCTTGCGAAAGAAGGGTTTACCATAGAGCGTAAACGCATAGAAATACCGGGAAACAGCATAAAAAGCACGGGAAAGTACAAATTCACCGTCAAACTCTACGGAAATACCACGGCGGAAATGTCCATCAGCATAACGGCGCAGGAAATCCACACCCAAAAAGCGCCGCCAAAGGAAAAGAAGCGGCGTTCAACTGAAGGCCGCGCCTCAGACACGGAAGCGGCGACCTCTCCCGCCCCAGACGCGGAAGCCATCATTCAGCAAGAAGCGGACTCACCCGCGCCGGAGGGCGGCGAACCGGCGGCGGCTGAGTAAACATCTTTTATGCAAAAAAATCCGGCGCCGCAGTCGATAAAAGATAAGGTACCTCCGTATAACGACGATGCCGAACGCGCCGCGCTGGGCGCCATGTTGCTCGATTCGGAGGCCGTGCCCGCCGCCCAGCAGTATTTGAGCCCGGAAGACTTCTACTCGACGGCGAATGAACGCATATACAAGGCGATACGCGCCTTGTACGACGACGGCGGGAAGAAGGCGGACATAATAACCGTCAGGGATGCCTTGCAGCAGGCGGGCGATCTTGACGCGGCGGGCGGCGAGGCTTACATAGCCTCGCTGACCAACGTTGTACCGACCAGCGCCAACATCGAGTACTATGCTCGCATAGTTCAGGATTGCTCGCTACGGCGTTCCCTGATCAGGGCGGCGGCGGAGATAAGCGCCCGGTCTTATGACATATCGGAAGATTCCGGACACCTGCTGGAGACGGCCCAACAGCTTATCTTCAAATTAACGGACAGGAAGCGCACGTTGAATTTCCGCAGCGTGCATGAAACCGTCCCCGAAGCGATAGAGCGCATAGAAAAGCTGTTTCACTCTAAAAGCGCGTTTACCGGAGTGCCCTCAGGTTTTGATGAACTGGACAGGATGACATCGGGTTTCCAGAACTCCGAGATGATAGTGATAGGGGCGCGGCCTTCCATAGGTAAAACGGCGTTCGCGTTGAACATGGCGGCAAATATTTCCGTCAAAAACAGGCGTCCGGCGGCTTTTTTTACCCTTGAGATGACGGATGTGGCGCTTGCCACGCGGCTTATTTCCTCGGAAGCGCACATAGATTCCAACTCGCTCAAGACGGGTTTCGTTAAATCGTCAGATTTTGAAAAAATACTCGAAGCGGCTGGACGCATATACGATGCCCCGTTGTACACGGTGGATATGCCCAATATGAAGCTGCTTGACCTCCGGACGCAGGCCCGCAGGCTGCGTTCAATGAAGCAGGTAGAGATAATTTTTATCGATTACCTCGGCCTCATCAGCACGGAAGATGTTACGACTCCGCGTTTTCAGCAGGTATCCGAGATTTCCCGCTCGCTCAAGGGGCTTGCAAGGGAACTTGAAATCCCCATAGTCGCCCTGTCGCAGATAGGCCGCCCTTCCGAAGGGGCGCGCCCCAACCTCGCCTCGCTGCGGGACTCGGGCGCAGTTGAGCAGGATGCCGACGTGGTGTTATTCCTTCACCGTGAGCGCAAGCATGAAACCCAGTCCGGCGAGCCTATGCCCGAGGTGATAGAAACCGAACTCATCATAGCAAAACAGCGTAACGGCCCCGTGGGAACGGTGAATCTTGGGTTCAGACCCAAATACACCGAGTTTACAGCTATGGCAAAATGATAAGCACGGGGTAATTACATACTCATACCGAGGCTGAACGAAAATTGCGGACTCCTTGCTGGTATGTTATGCGCCTGACACTTGATGTTCAAACAACGAATCTTTTTTACGAAATATACCCGGTGTAACGCCAAATTGTTCCCGAAAGAAGGCGGAAAAGTTTGATTGGTATTTGTAGCCTACCATTCCGGCAATATTTCCTAGAGGTGCCGAGGTATTTTTTAGCAGGTCCATTGCTTTGTCCATGCGGATACGGCGGATGTAAGAGGCGGCGGAAACGCCTGTGTGTATTTTGAAAGCGGCGGTGAATTTGCTTATACTCATGGCGGCCTGTTTTGCCAATATTTCAAGGGTAAGCGGTTCTGAGCAATGTTCGGAGGCATAGTGCATAGCCTCGGCGATTCCCGCCCGATCGTCTTCCTTGAGGCATGGCCGCGCTATTGCATTGATCCGTCTGTGCCAATCTAAAACGATTGCAACCAGTTCAAGTGTTTTTGCCTCGATCCAGAGGGTTCCAATATCCCCGTTAAAAGAAGCCTCGCCGATTTGTTTTAGTATCACTGTAGCATCGGGTATCAGTGGAAAACTGTGTAGGGCATCAAAAGCCAGTTCCAATTCATCAGGTGAAATTCCTCTACGGGAGTTCAAAACAGGGTCAAAGAAGCCCGGCAGGAATGAGACGCCAACTCCGGAATGACAACATCCTGCCTCATGGTATTGATGGTAAACACCGTTTTTCTTGACGTGGGATCCAGTGATACCCCGCATGGTTCCGTGAGAAAGGCTGATATAAAAATACTCCGGCTGATCCCGTGCAATATGTCCGTTTGCCCGACGGAAAGTGATGTCAGTTGTACTTACTATAATTGTTTTTCCTACCGGCTTTAACAGACAAGACCCTTCTCCATAAGATCGCTTGAGTACCAATTCCATATATCCATCACTGGTGAGCTTTGTCTTTTCCAAAAGTCCATGAAAATGACGTAAAAAAAGCATATCGACAATCGAATCCATAATGATCCTCCTGGATTATTGCGAATCGCCAAAAAATTTATTAAATCCGCCAAAATATCATCCAATGCCTTGCCCATTCTGTCTTTTTTGGGCATCTTTTTGTTAGCCTATACTAACGACAGTAGTCTGTCAATATCGTCTCAGATATGTTTCATGGAGGATTCTTTTATGAAAAAGCTCATTTTGGTTCTTTTAGGTATCGTCATTCTTCAGATCGCGTTTACCCAAGAAACCTCTGATGCTAACGAAAGGGGTGAATCTCTTGATTTCGTAGTTACCGCCGCCAGAACCCGTGAAGAGGCGGCCAAAGTCTCCGGGCAGGTTACTGTTATTACCGCCGATGACATCGCAAATTCAGGAGCCTCAACAATAACCGAAGTACTGGAAACAGTACCCGGTCTCAGGTTAGCCAAGGACCGGTCGGGGGTCAGCACTGATATTTCCATGCGGG
>JAIRMY010000126.1 GCA_031258335.1 Spirochaetaceae bacterium
ACTATCCCCAATGCGATTTTTTAACCCACTTCCCCCCGCTTCCCAAACAAGACTGCCCCAAATGCGGCTGGTTTCTCGTGGAAAAGTACGACAAGCGTAACGGCTCGCACAAATCCTGCATAAACCCCGAATGTGATTACCTGCACAGCGGCGGCTGACCGTCCCAGAGGCGGGGGCGGCTTTAACTGCTGGGAAACTAAGTTTTTAACGCGGGAATTCTTAATTGCTTTGAAAAGTGGTCTAAAATTTAAAAGTAAAATTGCTGGTTTTTGCCGGAACTGCATTGACTCGTACCTGACTCTCACGGTAAACTTCCGAATATAATGAAATTGAGGCAAAAACGCCTTCAAGCTGTACGCAGGCTTATTGAAACGAACCCTGCCGGTTCGCAGGACGCTATTATTGAAATGTTGAAAAGGGAAGGCTTTTCTCTGACACAGGCAACGTTGTCCCGTGACTTGAAGTCGCTTGGCGTATGTAAGAGGCCCAATTTTGAAGACGGGTACAAATACTACTTTCCTGACGAGGCGGAGCGGAACGAGGTACGGCGGGATCATATACAGGATTTCTTGCGCGGCTATATTTCTATCGAATGGTCTGGCAATATGGTTGTGATAAAAACATATTCAGGCCACTCCAGTTCCGTAGCCCTTGCCGTCGACGATCTTGCCTTGGAGGATGTTTTGGGTACTGTCGCCGGGTATGACGATACGGTTTTTGTTTGTCTGCGTGAAGGCAAGAGCGGCGAAGACTTTATGGCGGTGATGAAAAAAAATATTCCGAATCTGGAGGCATGATGCGTTACAATAACTTGGATGAGACATCAGTTTACGGGCGGCTTACCGGGGTGGCAAAGGCGTATTCCGCCTTTGATTTCAGGCAAAGACTCAACGCTGCGCGTGTCGCCGCATCTTCCATACCCATAGCGGATACCCTTGTTTACAACTGGGCGGCAAAAAAAGTTGACGACGATGTTATCACGCTGTTACAGACATTGGCTGACGAGCAGGAACTGACGGCTAAATACAGGGCGCTGCTTGACGGCGAGGTTATGAACACAGGTGAAAACCGGCGTGTACTGCATCATCTTTTGCGCGGGCAGCTTGGAAAAGATGTGATCGTGGGCGGCAAAAATGTAGGAGAGTTTTACAGGAAAGAACTGGATCGCCTTTCCGCATTTGCCTGCGATGTCCGCGCCGGCGGGATAAAGAGTTCCGGCGGGAAACAATTCACCCACGCCGTACAGATAGGGATAGGCGGCTCGGACTTGGGGCCGCGCGCTCTGTACATAGCCCTTGAAAATTGGGCGCAAAAAGAAGGGATAAAGCCCCAGCTTACCGCTAAGTTTATTTCTAATGTTGACCCGGATGACGCTTCGGCAGTACTTAACTCCGTTCCGCTTGAGGCGACGCTGTTTGTCCTTGTTTCAAAGAGCGGCACTACGCAGGAAACGCTGACGAATGAACTTTTTGTCAGGGATAGACTCAAAAAAGCCGGACTCGATGCGGGTAAACATTTTGTCGCGGTAACCAGCGAGACGAGTCCGCTTGCCCGTAACAGCGCATACATGGATTCGTTTTACATTGACGATTTTATAGGCGGACGCTATTCCTCCAGTTCCGGTGTGGGCGGCGTGATACTTTCGCTTGCCTTCGGCCCCGCAGTATTCAAGGAATTTTTACAAGGCGCTCACGAAGCGGACAGAAACGCGCTAGAGCGCGATATTCGTAAGAATGCCGCGCTGCTAGACGCGCTTATAGGTGTATGGGAGCGAAATTTTCTTAGGCTCACCTTTACCGCGGTGCTGCCGTACAGTCAGGCGCTGTCACGATTCCCCGCCCATTTGCAACAGTTGGACATGGAATCCAACGGTAAACGGGTGAACCGTAACGGCGAGCAAGTTTTGTACGCGACAGGGCCTGTGGTTTTCGGCGAGCCGGGGACCAACGGTCAGCATTCATTCTACCAGCTTCTCCATCAGGGAACGGACACTTTGCCGCTGCAATTCATAGGCTTTAACGACAGCCAGCTTGACGATGATATAGTTGTGGACGGTTCAACCGGCATGACAAAGCTGAAGGCGAACCTTGCCGCCCAGATTGTCGCGTTTGCCAAAGGAGAGGATAACGAAAATCCCAACAAACAGTTTCCGGGCGGGCGGCCTTCAAGCCTGATATACGGCAAACGCCTGACCCCAAGGGCTCTGGGCGCCCTCCTTGCCCACTTTGAAAACAAGGTCATGTTTCAGGGTTTTGTTTGGAATCTAAACAGCTTTGATCAGGAAGGCGTACAGCTCGGTAAAATTCTTACAAAAAAGGTTCTTTCCGGCGATTCAGGCGATGACGCACTGGATGCCTATAGCAGGCTGCTCGGCTGTCTGTAGAGGCTCACCCCTGGTATAGCGGCAAGATTTTTCCCCGGTTCCGTGGTTAATTGCGTCAATTTGACTTTAAGCGCGTCAATACTCCGCTTTGCGGACTCTCTATCATCTTTCATATCGGAATCATGGCACGACTGATAGGATTAGGCAATGAGGGGGGGGGGGGGGGGGGGGGGGGGGGCGCGCCCCGCGCCCCGGGCGCCCGGGCGGGCCCCCCCCGCCGCCCCGGGGGGGGGGCGGCGGGCCCGG
>JAIRMY010000127.1 GCA_031258335.1 Spirochaetaceae bacterium
ACCGCAAGAGCCGGTCAAAGAGGTCAACGCGATTTACAAACTGCTTGACATAGACTGCCCTACCACAATACCGAGACACGGCTTTGTAGTGTAAAAATCTGGCGGGAACTATAGATAAATAAAAACCGGTATGCCTCCATACGGAGCCGCCCGGCGCTTTCACAAAATCAGACTGTATTCTTTGATACAGTTCATCGTCCGGTACAGCTTGTCAATCAGTGTTTTCATAGTTGTCATAGTTTCTAAATCATAGAGTAACTAAAGAAAAGCGTCAAGGGGGTAGGCGCGAATTTTTGCTGTTTTTTATTTTTTTTTGCGTTTCGTGTTACGCTAGAGCAACGCGGCTGCCAATCGCTTGTGTATCAAAAGCCGCTGATTATAGATGCGTTAAGGCCCCGTATCACTTCGCGGGCGAGATTCACGGAATTCTCAAAATCGGAGTAGGACGCTATCGCGTGGTGTGTGTGTATGTAACGGGCGGGAATCCCTATCACTATTACCGGAACGGCTTTTCCAATGAGGTGTATGACTCCGCCGTTTGTAGCGCCGCCGGTTCTGACGGCTTCTTGAACGGGGATATGTTTTTGCGCGGCAATATCCAGCGCAAAACGCATGAAGCGTGGATTCGTAACCATGCGGGCGTCTATGTGCCGCAGCATGGGACCTCTTTTTATCGCAGTTTGCACGGCATAGTTTTCAAGTACGGTGTCGTCGGCGGGGCAGCCTTCAAAGGATATGGCTATGTCAGGCTTGACGGTTTGAGCGCTTACCGCAGCTCCGCGAAGCCCCATTTCTTCCTGAGAGGCGAATGCGGCAGTGATATTCACGGCTAGTTTTTCCTCGGAAAGTTCTTTTAGAACGGCTAGTACCGCGGCGCAGCCCAGCCTGTCGTCAAACGCCTTGCCTATCATAATGTCATGCGCTTCCCTGTACTCAAAGCGGACATCGGGTACCACAGGCGCGGCGATGGAAATACGGTACTCTTCCCGTACCTCTCTTGCGCTTACCGCCCCAATGTCTATTACCATGCCGCTAATCTCGAGCGCAGCCTTACGTTCCACCTCGCTCTGATAATGCGGCGGTTTTGTCGCCACAATGCCGGGTATATATTTTCCGTCCATATTCCGC
The DNA here is from genome assembly GCA_031258335.1 of Spirochaetaceae bacterium. Classification (GTDB taxonomy): domain Bacteria; phylum Spirochaetota; class Spirochaetia; order Treponematales; family Breznakiellaceae; genus JAIRMY01. Next base: position 1,129 of record JAIRMY010000127.1, read on the forward strand.
ACCAGCACTTTATGCGCGGGTATGGTGTTCGCCGTCCAGCCGCCCAGCGTGATGAATTCCAACATACCGTTAGGCTTTATCGCCCGTACCATGAAACCCACCTCGTCGCTATGGGCATCCAGCATCAATACCGGACCTTCCCCCGCCCCCTCTCCGCCTCTCCGCCTGAGGTAGACGTTTCTCATCGCGTCTTCGCTCACCGCGCCGAGTTCCGCGCCGTAAGCGCGTATCACGGCGGCGGCCTCATCCTCGAAACCGGACACCCCCGGCGCGTTGGACAATTCCTCTATCATGGAAAGCGTCTGTTTCTTATCCATATTTCACTCTCCGATAGGCGTTTTTTCAAATTCCGCGGCAAAGTCCACAAGGTAATCCGCCATAGCCGCCAGCATCTTTCCGCCCCATTCGGGGCTTGCCGTTGCCGGGTGATCATTGCCAATCCAGCCGTTATCCGTTACCCGCGTGATAATTCTGGGTATAGTAACCTGTACGCCCTTAAACTCAACGCTGTTAAAACCTGTCGCCTTTAACGCGGCGGAAACATCTTTCAGCGTCAAATCGCCGCCTATTTCGTTCATATCAACCAGAGAAGGGTCTATTCCCATGATCGCGGCGGTCTCCTCCCCTCCGCCATGGCCGCCTTTCCAAGCGGGGTCCATCTCCCACACATTGAGCCACCAGTTTAACAGCGCCAAGAGGCAGCCTTCCCTGTTGAGTTCTATCCCCAGCCGTTCTATGACCTTTATGTTCCCGCCATGACCGTTCAGGATGATGAATTTCCGCGCCCCGTGGAGTTTGAGGCTGCCTGTGATGCGCCTTAACACCTGATAGAGGACATCCATCCCTAGATTAACCGTTCCGGGAAAAGGCTCCAAACTTTCACAAGCGCCGTATGGCACCGTGGGAAGGATGAGCATATCCTGTTTTTTTTCTTCAAAAAGCTCTAAAATCCGGTCCGGAATGAGCGTATCCGTCCCCAGCGGCAGATGCCTCCCATGACATTCTATGCTGCCCACGGCAACGAGAACGGTATCATGTTTCTTAAAATATGCCTCTGCCTCCGGCCATGTCATTTTTGCAAGCCTCATAACTCTCTCTCCTACTTTCTTACAACGACATTTTCTAGTTTGTGGCCGCCTATTGGGTCAATCACAAAGTTTTCGACCTTGTTGCTGCCGCCGACATTGATCTCGCTGTACACGATATTCATGTTATTGGTCAAATCGGCAAGGTATACCGCCAAATCTTTGTAAGCCTGCTCGCGTACTACCGGGTCCACGCTTGCGCGTCCGGTTTCAACCAGTCTGTCTACCTCAGGGTCGGCGACAAAGGAGCGGTTTCCCGCCGCGCCCTGCTGAGTCGAATGTTCCAGCGGGTAGTAGGTATAGTCGGCATCTTTGGTGGACGTTATCCAGCCGAAATAAGCCATATCATGCTCGCCGGTCGCTGTACGCTGTATGAAAGCTCCGAATTCCAAAACTTCGAGGCGGGCATTGACCCCCACCTCGTGGAACATCTCGATTATAGCCTCGCAGACTTCTACCCGTTCATGGTTGTTATTCACCCAAAGCGTACAGGAAAAACCATTGGGATAACCCGCCTCGGCTAACAACTCTCTGGATAGACCGGGGTCGTACTCATCGGCGCCGGTACTGTAATATCCGTATACAGCCGGGGCTATTATCGCGTCCGCCGGCTCGCCTTCTCCGCTTAGAATCGTGTCTATTATCAGACGGCGGTCTATGGCGCGGCTCAAAGCCTGACGCACCAATTTACTATCAAACGGTTTCTTCCGCATGTTAAACGATATGTAGTAACAGCTCAAAGACGGCGCCTTAAACACTTTGAGATTCTTGTTGGCTTCCAAAATTTTCAGGTCGTTTGCGGTAACATCATAAGCCAAATCTATTTCTCCCGTTTCAAGCGCTATTGTTCTCTGGGAATTTTCCGGGATAACCTTCATCAGTAATTTTTTTGTTTTTGCTTTTTCGCCAAAGTAACCGTCAAAGGCTTCAAGACGCACGGAATCGCTTTGATTCCACGATACAAATTTGTAAGGGCCTGATCCTACAGGACGGGAGAGTAAAGCCTCGGCGTCGGCTTCAACATAGGATTTTGGAACTATAGCCACAGACGTAACCGCCAGATTTCTTAGAGCCGGGCCATAAGGCGCTCTCGAGGTAACAAGCACGGTATACGGATCTTCAACGGCTACCGATGAGATGAAATTCACCATATGAGCAACAGCAGGGGTTGCCATAGCCCTGTCAAGCGAGAATTTTACATCTTCGGCTGTAAGTTCGGAACCGTCATGGAATTTGATTCCCTTTCGTATGAAAAACCTGTACTCGACATCAGACGCCTGTTCCCAGCTTTCGGCAATCAGCGGTTTAATATCGCCTGTCGTCTCGTCCACCTCTACAAGGGTGTCAAAAATGTGATTCGTTACCTGAACAGTCGGAACATCGTTGACTTTGTGCGGATCAAACGATGTAACATCCGCGCCCTGTCCCCAGGTAAGCGTATCTTTGTAAACATCCCCGCTCACCGCGGAATCCCCTTTACGGGTACAGGCAAAGAATAAACCTGCCGCGGCTAGGCAAAACATCGCCCCAAAAAACTTTTTTGTTCTCACAAAATTCTCCATTGAATTTAACCGCAAAGACGAAGAAGGCGTAGAATGTTTTTGTTACAAATTCACGCATACCCCCTACCCTACCCTGTTTGCGCGACGCTACTTTCTTACAACGACATTTTCCAGTTTGTGGTAGCCTATGGGGTCAATAACAAAGTTTTCAACCTTGTTGCTACCGCCGGCATTGATCTGGGTGTACACGACATTCATGTTATTGCTCAAATCGGCAAGGTACACCGCCAAATCTTTGTAAGCCTGCTCGCGTACCGCCGGGTCAACGCTGGTACGTCCGGTTTCAACCAGCCTGTCAACCTCAGGGTCGGCGACAAACGAGCGGTTTCCCGGCGCTCCCTGCTGAGTCGAATGTTCCAGCGGGTAGTAGGTATAGTCGGCGTCTTTGGTGGATGTTACCCAGCCGAAATAACCCATATCATGCTCGCCCGCCGATGAACGTTGTATGAAAGCGCCGAATTCCAATACTTCAAGGCGGGCATTGACTCCCACCTCGCGGAACATCTCGACTATAGCCTGACAGACCTCTACCCGTTCCTGATTGTTGTTCACCCAGAGCGTACAGGAAAAACCATTGGGATAACCCGCCTCGGCTAACAGTTGTCTGGCTAAACCGGGGTCGTACTCGTCGGCGCCGGTATGGTAATAGCCGTATACGGCGGGGGCGATTATCGCATCGGCAGGCTCGCCCGCTCCGCTTAGAACAGTGTCTATTATCAGGCGGCGGTCTATTGCGTGGCTCAAAGCCTGACGCACCAATTTACTATCAAACGGTTTCTTCCGCATGTTAAACGATATATAGTAACAGCTCAAAGACGGCGCCTTAAACACTTCAAGGTTTTCGTTGGCTTCAAGAATTTTCAGGTCGTTTACGGTAATATCATAGGACAGATCTATTTCTCCCGTCTCAAGCGCTATCGTTCTCTGAGATGCTTCGGGAATAACCTTCATCACCAAATTTTTTGTTTTTGCTTTTTCCCCAAAATAGCCGTCAAAGGCTTCAAGGCGCGCGGAATCGCTTTGATTCCACGATACAAATTTGTAAGGCCCGCATCCTATAGGGCGGGACAGTAAGGCATCGGGGTCGGCTTCAACATAGGATTTTGGAACTATGGCGGCAAATGGAACCGCAAGGTTTCTTAGAGCCGGGCCGTAGGGCGCTTTCGTGGTAACAAGCACGGTATACGGATCTTCAATGGTTACCGTTAAGATGAAATCCACTATGTAGGAAACCGCCGGGGTCGCTATAGCCCTGTCAAGCGAGAATTTTACATCTGCGGCGGTAAGTTCAGAGCCGTCATGGAATTTGATACCCTTTCGTATGAAAAACCTGTACTCGACATCGGATGCATGTTCCCAGCTTTCGGCAATTTGCGGTTTAAGGTCTCCCGTCGCCTCGTCTACTTCTACAAGGGTGTCAAAAATATGATTCGTTACCTGAACGGCCGGAGTTTCTTTGCCTATGTGCGGATCAAACGATGTAACATCCGCGCCCTGTCCCCAGGTAAGCGTATCCTTGTAAACATCTCCGCTCACCGCGGAACCGCCTTTACCCGTGCAGGCAAAGAACAAACTTGCCGCGGCGAGGCACGGCAAGGCATAAAAAAATTTTTTACTCTTCATAAATTCCTCCAAAATATATTAACCATGGGTTACCCTCATGGCGGGTTCAAAAACAGGTTTACGCAAGGACGCAGGCGGCAAAATGTTTTTCGCCGACTGTGCGCAGCGGAATATCCGCTTTTACGCAAGCCCCACTAGCATCGGGACAGCGTTTGGCAAAGCGGCAGCCCGGTTCCGGTTCTAACGGCGAGGTGAGTTCACCCTTGAGTGTTATACGCTGAACGTTGAAATCAGGGTCGGGCGCCGGTATGGCGGAAAGCAAGGCGCGGGTATAGGGGTGAACCGGTTTTTCAAACAGCGTCTTTGCCGGCGCTTTTTCCACCATTTGTCCAAGATACATGACAAAGATATCGTTGGAAAGATGCCTCACCACCGATAAATCATGCGTGATGAATAGATATGTAAAACCCAATTCATCCTGTAAGTCCCGCATAAGGTTGAGAATCTGCGCCTGTATAGAAACGTCAAGAGCGCTCACAGGTTCATCGCAGACTATGAGCTTCGGGGTCAGCGCCAGAACCCGCGCTATGCCTATGCGCTGCCGCCTGCCGCCGTCAAGCTCATGGGGATATGTGTTTATCAGGCGGGAAGCGAGTCCCACCATATTCATCAGTTCAAGGACACGCTTACGCAAACCCTCTCTGTCCCTCGGTGAGTATAGCTTTTGTATCAAGAGAGCCTCGGATATCGTCTCGCTGACTGTCATACGGGGATTCAACGAGGCAAACGGATCCTGAAATATAATCTGCATATCGCGGCGCAGAGCCTTCATCTCATTTTTATCGCAGAGTAAAATATTCCGTCCCTCGAAGAACACTTTGCCGTCCGTCGGTTCATGGAGGCGCAGCACAGCCCGTCCCAGCGTACTCTTTCCGCAGCCGCTTTCCCCCACTATGCCTAGTGTTTCTCCCCTGTCCACGGAAAAACTTACATCGTCCACCGCGTGAAGCACGCCGTAAGGCGTGTGAAAGTATTTTTTTAAGCGTTCAACCCGCAGGAGTTCTTTATCGTCGAGCGGCGTCATTTACCCCTCCGCCTGAACTTTTGGAAAGTCAGCAAGGGCGTAAACACAGCGTACAAGATGACCTTCTCCTATATCAACGAGGGGGGGCGGCGCGGCGCGGCAGCGGTCTTCCGCAAAATCGCATCGGGGTGAAAATTTACAGCCCGCAGGAAGGTTGACGGGGTCGGGCATGAGTCCCTTGATAGGTTTAAGCCGCCGCGCTTCATGGGCAAGGCTCGGAATCGAATCAAACAGACCCCGCGTGTACGGATGCCTTGCCCGCTTGAATATATCCCGGAGGCTTCCGTATTCAACGATTTCCCCCGCGTAGATGATCGCCACATTATCGCAATTTTGAGCCACAACGCCTAAATCGTGCGTTATCAGGAGCATGGACGTGTTGAGCCTTGTTTTCAGGGCGCGTATCATTTCAAGCACCTGCGCCTGAATCGTAACATCCAACGCCGTGGTCGGTTCATCCGCTATGAGCAGGGCAGGATTACAAGCCAACGCTATGGCAATTATAACCCGCTGCTTCATCCCGCCTGAAAACTGGTGAGGATACTCTCCCATCCTGCCGGCGGAGATTCCCACCATCTCCAACATATCGCGCGCCATCGTAGCCTTTTCATCGGGCGGCAGCTTGTTATGCGCAGCTATCACTTCGATGATCTGGTCCCCCACAGTCATGACGGGATTAAGGCTTGTCATGGGATCCTGAAACACCATGGAAATACGTTTTCCGCGCACCGCCCTCATCTTTGCCTCGCTGAGTTTCAAGAGATCCTGCCCTTCAAAAATCACCCGCCCGCCTAGAATCTCTCCGGGGGGCTTTGGAATTAAACCCATCACGCCCCGCGCCAGAGTCGTCTTACCCGCGCCCGTCTCGCCGACTAATCCCAGCGTCTGTTTTTCGCGCAGAACAAGGCTTACGCCGTTCAACGCTTCAACAATTCCGTCATCGGTAACGTACCTAATCACAAGGTCTTCTATGCGCAACAGTTCGTTATATTCCGCCATGAGCATCCGATTTTAAGTTTTTAGCCTGGGGTCAAGGGCATCCCGTAAACCATCCCCCAATACGTTCAGGGCCAAAATGGTCAGCATTATGCCGAGACCCGGAATCACCGTGATATGCCAGCCCTCCCTGATATAGGAACGCGCTCCCGACAGCATCGAGCCCCATTCCGGGGTCGGAGGCTGTATGCCAAGCCCCAAAAAAGAGAGCCCGGCTATTGAAAGTATAGCCCCCGCCACTCCCAGCGTCGCCTGTACTATCAACGGCGCCATCGAATTGGGAACGATGTACTTGAAGATGATACGCATATCTCCCGCCCCAAGCGCCCGCGCCGCTTCTATGTACTCCTGATCTTTGATCGTAAGCACCGAAGCCCGAATCGTGCGGGCAAAAGTCGGTATGTAGGCTATCGCTATCGCTATGAGTACATTGATAAGGCTTGTCCCCAAAGCGGCGACTATGGCGGTAGCCAGCAGCATGGACGGAATCGCAAGGAGTATGTCCATGAAACGCATTATGCCGTTATCCGCGATCTTGCCGTAATACCCGGCAAGCGCCCCCAAAACGCCTCCGATTATTGTTGAGATAACGATGGCAGCCGTCCCCATAAACAGGGAATACCGCGCCGCCCAGAGCATACGGAACAGAATGTTCCTCCCGAATTCGTCCAGTCCAAACGGGTACTTTAGGCCGGGTCCCTGTAAACGCAGCCTGAGATTTTGTTTTATCACATAATCGTCGTAGATACGGTTATTGCTTGCTACATCTATAACTATTGTCGAAACCGCGATGAGCAGCATGGCTATGAGGAAGCCCATTCCCGCCAGAGCAAGCCGGTTTTTCCTTAAACGCCTCCACACTTCACCCCACAGAGAACGCTGGCGCTGAAGTTTTCGCCGCGCCGGCTGCGCCGCGGTGATTTTCCCGCCGCCGCTCACAATGCCGCCTTCAATGACCCGCTCTTGTACTGGCTCTTGATTCGCGGATCAACAAACCCATAGACTATATCAACGGTTAGATTGACGATAGAAAACATCACGGCCATAAATATAACCGCGCCAAGCACCATAGGAATATCCTTGCGCGTGATAGCGTCCACCATGAGCCGCCCCAAACCCGGCCATGAAAAAACGGTTTCCGTCAACATAGCCCCTCCAAGGAGACTTCCAAACTGAAGCCCTACCGCGGTAATGATAGGAATCAGAGCGTTTTTAAACATATGCTTCCGTGTAACATCTTTTTCGCTTATCCCTTTGGAACGAGCGGTTAGTATGTAATCCTGACGTATCACCTCAAGCATGGAAGACCGTGTCATACGGACTACGGTAGCCGCGACGCCTGTACCCAGCGTTATAGCTGGGAGTACCAAACTGCGGAGCAGCGGGAATAAACCCTGCCCCATCCCCTGAGACGGAAACCACCCCAGTTTTAACGCAAACAGCAGAGAAAGGAGAAGCCCGAGCCAAAAGTTTGGCATAGAAACGCCGACGAGAGAAAGCACTACTGAAACATTGTCAACGGCGGAATACTGTTTTTTCGCCGAAAGAATGCCGACAGGAATCCCTATCAACAGCGCCACGATGATTCCCGCGAGGGCCAAGATGCAGGTATTCGGAAACTTGTCCCAGACTTGCGCCCATACGCTTATCTTATTCCGGTATGAAACCCCCAAATCACCCTTGCACATATTTTTTATATAGTTAAAGTACCGTACCAAAAGCGGATCGTTGAGGCCAAGTTCTTCCCTTGTCTTGGCCAAAGACTCAGGCGTCACCTGATCGCCGAGTATTATCGCGGCGGGATCTCCGGGCGTAAGATTCATGATAAAAAAAACTATGAAAGTTACGCCTAGCAACACGGGTATCATCAAGAGTATTCTTTTAAAAATATATGCCGCCATACCAGCCCCTTACGGCGTTACGCGCCTGCGGTCGCGCGGGAACAGGCTTGCCTCTTTTACATTGGCAAGTCCCAAAATCTTCGCGGTAAGACGCTCAAGCCCTATCGCAAATCCTCCGTGCGGCGGACAGCCGTATTTGAAAATCGAAAGATAGTCTTCCATGCTTTCAGGCTTTACCCCGAAACGGGGAAGCGCCTCAAGCTGGGCATTGTAGTCGTGCTGGCGGCGTCCGCCGCTCGTTATCTCTATGCCCCGGAACAGCGCGTCAAAGGTCATGGTACGGACGGAATCGAGCGGATATGCGTAAAAAGGCCTGTGGCGGCGCGGGAATTCGTTTACAAAGGCTAGATCCACGCCTCTCTCACGGAGCGCCCATTCACAGATATAACGCTCGGCATCGGGATTTATATCAAAGATACGCGCCCCTTTCTTTTTGGCGCTTTCCTCGTTTGCGATGCCCAGCGCTTCTTCGTAGGGAATGACCGGCGCGTTAAAGACCGCCTCCGGTTTGGGAACGGACGCGCCGTTTTTCGCCCAAAGTTCAAGGTCGCCTGAATTTTTTCGCGCTACCTCCTCGAAAACACGGGCAAGGATACCCTTTTCAAGTTCTATCAACTCTTTCTCGGACTCTATAAAGCCCATTTCAACGTCAAGCGATACATACTCGTTGAGGTGGCGGGGCGTGTCGTGCTTTTCGGCTCGGTAGGCCTGAGCTACTTCAAACACGCGCTCAAGCCCGCTTGCCACAAGCATTTGCTTGTAGCACTGAGGCGACTGGGCAAGGTATACCTTACGATCGAAATAGTCCACCGAAAACAGGTTGGTCCCGCCCTCCGTGCCGCCGCTTACGAGTTTACTCGTTTTGATTTCGGTAAAATCATTTTCACGCAGGTAGGCGGAAAAGGCCTCGATTATCGTGGACTGCACACGGAAGATAGCCCTGACGGCGGGGTTTCTCAGTGAAAGCGGACGCCGGTCAAGGACAGCCTCAAGCCCGGTGCGGGAAACATCCCCGTTTACCTGAAATGGAAGGTCGGGCGCGGCGCCGCTTAGACAGCGTATCTCCGTTACCCGCAGTTCCGCACCGCCCGGCGCTTTTTCGTTCAACGCCGCCTCTCCCCGTACTGTAATCACAGATTCGAGCGTGAGATCGCATTTCGCATCCAGCACAAGCTGGACAAGCCCTGAACGGTCGCGCAGCACGATAAAGCTCACCGCTCCCAGTTCCCGTATACGGTGTATCCAGCCGGAGAGGACGGCGTTTTTCTCACCCTTCTCCGCCGCGCTTTTCAGATCTTTTGCGAGTATTCGCATATAAATTACCTTTCTTTGCGTCCCATTTGTAATATTGTGGTAGTCTCCGGCGATACTCGCCAGCGAAGGTTAGGACTAGTTATATTTTCACCATAGTTTTAGCCAGTGTGTCAAGTCAACCCTGTCAAGCCAAGGTAGAAATGTCCCCTATTTAACCAAAGTAGAAATGTCCCCT
>JAIRMY010000194.1 GCA_031258335.1 Spirochaetaceae bacterium
CACACAGTCCCCGTGCCTCCGTCATTTTTGAATTGGATTATGATGCCGCCGTCCGTCCCCTTGTTTATGACGCGCAAATTTTTCATGGTTTTTGCGCCTGTTTCAAGCGCTGTAAATTGTTCGTTACGATTCATGCCAACCCTCTTATCCGTGTGTTCATTCGTATTAGTTAGAAATTTCTAACACATTGCTTATTTCACACGGTATAAACGGGTTTGTCTACTCCGATTTCTTAATAATGCTCTATTTCACATCAAAATTTGGGAAAAATGATAATTGCGCTTACTGCGGGAGGAGTATAGTGTCAACCCTTATGCCCCGTTCAAGGGCGGCGTTGTATGCCTGCTCTTTGCTTATATTTCCGCGCGGCCGCGGGTGCGGGGGCGCGTCTCCAATCAGTATAATCTGCCGGCTGTCCGCCTGCCATGGAAATTGAGTCGCGGCATCGTGGATGGCTTCGTGTACGGCTTCGGGGATGTCGCGCCCTCCCCTTACCCTTATGCCGTCTATATTTTTTTGAAAAGTTTTTATATCTCTGGTAAATGGAATTACTTTTGTAACATAGTCATCAAAATAGTCCCTGTAGAGTACCATACCCACCCTAAAACCGGAAAACCGGTTTTTTACAAGGTCCAAAACGGATGAGAGTTCTTTTTTCAATGTTTCAATATCGTCTTTCATGCTCGCCGTAGTGTCAACGCAAAAAACAAGATCCAGGCTCCCCTCCCCTACCACAATCGCTCCGGCGACGGTCTCGACTATATCCGCCGGACCTACGGAACGATGAGTCCTGCCGCCCGTCAAATCCGCCATCTCCTGATACGCTTCTCCGGCGTCTTTCATAAAATTATCCTCGGCAAGCCGTTCTTCTTGGGTGATTCGCAGAAGAAAAGGATTGTCTTTGAAACTTCCACGGTAGTCCCCGTAGGGGAATTCAAAAGCTCTGACGTTGAGATAGGTTCCATCGCCTACATAAACCTCGCCGTGCCTCGTACTCTCGTATCCAAAATTCAACAGGTAGGGAATGTAAATATGAAAAACTTCGCCTAGTTCGGCAATGTATTCGGGCGTAGAATCGATGAGCGACCAAATGTTATTTTCCGGAGGAATAACCGCGCCATCAATTATACGTCGCTCATTCCCGTTGATGGGATTCCACTGGGAGGCGCGGTACGCATAGTTATCCTCTTGCAGACTGGGATCCCGGGTTGTTTCGGTAAGTAAAACTGAGGCAATGTCAGGCTTTTTCCGTATGAAGAGATGAAAACCTCCATCCGCCCCCTGTGAGACCCACAAGTCGCTGTCATAAATCGAAAGATCCTGGGCATTCGTTCCAACTACACCGAAAAAAAATAACAGCGTAGAGAAAACTATACACCTCATAGTACAGTATCGGCAGTTTTTAGCGTTTTTCCGGTGTTTGTCAAGTGTGTGTGATAACACGCGCTTACATTACTCAACGTATAAAAAATAACACACAAGATTTGCTATTCACCGTGGTATAGGGACTGAGTATTAGACACCGCGAATGACTATGCCTCAGGCGCTTTTGTATCTGGCTCGGCGGCGGCATAGTATTTTGTGAATATTTTGTGTACGGCTTTCTCGCACTCGGCTTGGAAGGCGCGGTGTTTTGCAAGGAATTCCGAGCCTTTTTCGGTGAGGCGCGCCTCGCCGCCGCCTTTTCCACCCTGCTGCCTCGCGGTTACAGGGTACATGAGCCATTCGTCAACGGCGTTGAGCAGCTTCCAGCCCTTGCTGTACGACATATTCATATTCTCGCAGGCCTGGCGTACATTGCCTGTTTTGGTTATATTGTCGAGCAGTTTTATCATGCCGGGGCCGCAGAAAGGTTTTCCGCGTCCGCCCGGCGCTGCAAAGAATACTTTAACAACAGGTTTAACATCATCCAACATTTTTTAGGTTCCTCCACGTCAGGGGCGTATACTCATCTTACGCTGAATTTCGGCGGCGCGTTCAGGCGGCAAGCGCGACAGCCAGTACGATACTATGGATGCCACGCCTTCGGCCTGCGCTATCTCTTCGACTTTGCGCATCACGTCTATCGCGTCCTGATCGTCCATAGACTGTATTATCGCCACGGCGTTATCCGGCTGCATCCCGTTAAGATAACGGGCGCTCTGTTCTATGTTGCGTTCCCGCGCGGTCAACTGCTCAGAAACGGCGTTCATCGAATTTTCACGGTCGTCAAGCGATTTTTGCCTGTCTTCCAGTTCGGCGGACATCTGTTCAATTTCGGCCAGCCTGACACTTATCTCGTCCTCCTGCTTCTTCATCTCCATTTCCCGCAGATCAAGCGTCTCAAGCCTGACGGCAAGCCGTTCAGCATCAAGATTCAGCAGTTCTCCTTTCGAGACTGGTACTTGAGTCCGACCGACTAGTCCCAAACGCTGGTATACGGGAGCAAGCGTTGTTTTAATATCGATCACGTTAAGGTAATCAAACCATAAAAGCCCGCCCGCTGAAATGACAAGAATCAACAGTAATAGCAAGAGTGATCTTCCTATGTCGCCTTTAGCCATAAACCCCTCATCTTTATTATTATTGCGTTAAAGGGTAAAATTCAAGATAGTTAAAATAGCCGGCAAAACGGGGCTGTTTGCAGCCGGCGGAAAACATTAAGGAGATTGAATGCGGGTTATTCCGGTTGCGAGCGGAAAAGGAGGGGTAGGCAAATCATTGGCAGCGGCCAATTTGGCGGTGGCCTTTGCCCAGGCGGGGAAAAATGTAGTGTTGGCGGACCTCGACCTTGGCGCTTCAAATTTACACCTCATAATTGGGCATCAAAAACCCGGCGCAAGCATAGGGGCGTTTCTCGGCAATCCTAAGATGGATTTTGAGACCATAATCGCCTGCACCGATATACCGAATCTGCGGTTTATTCCCGGCGACGCGGAGATACCGGGGGCGGCAAACCTGAAGGCAGCCCAACGGAATATCCTTGTACGCCGCCTGTTGGCTGTAAAAGCCGATATTCTGATAGCCGACCTCGGAGCGGGCACGCATCAATCAATACTCGACTTCTTTTTGATGTCAGGACAGGGAATCATCGTGAGCTCTCCCGCCGTTACTGCCACGCTGAACGCCTATGTATTCCTGAAAAACGCAGTTTTCCGCCTGATGTACAACGCTTTCAGGCGTGGCACACCAGCTTACGACTACATTGAAAAACTCCGCGGCGAAGGACAGGGTTTCAAAATGTTGTACCTGCCCAAAATACTTGAGGATATAGAGACCCGCGACCCGAATTCACACAGAAAATTCAAGGCTTCCATGGACCGTTTCCAGCCGCGCCTCATCCTCAATATGCTGGATTCACCGAGTGACGCCGAAGTAGCGATGAAAATCCGGCGTTCTTGCGACGCCTACCTCGGACTCAAGGTGGAACATCTGGGCGTAATATACAGGGACAGCATTCAGGATATAAGCCTGGCCTCCCGCCTCCCCATTTTGTTGTACAAACCGCAATCCGTCCTGTCCCAGGCCATCTACCGCATTGCCGACAAAATCCTTCAACTGCCGGAAGTACCGTCTCCTATTACCTTTGGCTCGGTTGACGGGAGCTATCAGGAAGCCGCGATGGAGGCGGAGATAGATTTTGAAAGCAAAAAAGAGTATATCGAAGAACTTCTTCATTCAGGCGAGCTTTCACAGGGCGACCTGATAGAAACGGTAAAGATGCAGCAGCTTGAGATAAACAAGGTAAAAAAAGAAAACATATTTCTAAAAAGCAAGTTATCAAAGGCGATAAAAGAGGGGTATAAACCGTGATGAACCTCCTCCGCCCTAAAGTGCGGGGTATCCGATGCGCGTTACATTATTTTAGAGGAGGTTCGTTCTGTATGGTAATTCATCATATGGGGGGTCTACTACCATCTTTTGTTAGTGCTAAAAATTTAACCGCCCTGAAGGGCGGGGTATTAGACCTCTACAGCAGAATAAGGACTATAGTATGAAATTTATGCCGTTGGCCGTGAGATTTCCAGATTGGCTGAAGCCGGAAATAATTCCGGGACTGCCGGTACGTTGGTACGGGTTGATGTACATATTGGCGTTTGGCACAGCCTTCTTGATGTACCGGAGGCAGGTACGCGAACGAAACTTCCCTATGACAGATGAACAGGTATCGAGCCTCTTTTTTTGGGGCATACTTGGGCTGTTGCTCGGCGCACGTATATTCGCGACATGGGTGTACGAAACAAGCGATATCTACATACGCCAGCCCTGGCTAGTTTTTTGGCCGTTCCGTAACGGGCATTTTACCGGTTTGCAGGGGATGAGTTACCACGGCGGATTCATAGGCGGGGCTCTGGGCTTTTGGCTCTGGGCCATCGTTCACCGCTATCAGGTTAGAGAAATAGGCGATATGTTCGGTGCCTCCATACCGTTGGGTTATACCTTTGGCAGAATAGGGAACTTCATAAACGGAGAACTGTACGGCAGGGTTACGACAGCGCCCTTCGGCATGATATTTCCCGATGCCGAGCGTTTTTCGCCCAATCTGGCATGGGTGCGGGAAACCGCCGAAAAAACCGGTATGCTTATACCTCAAAGCATTTCCGGCGTTTCCCCGCTTGTGAACCTGCCGCGTTATCCCACTCAGCTTTTTGAGGCTTTTTTTGAAGGCATATTTCTCTGGTTTGTTTGCTGGTCTTTTAGAAACAAGAAGCCGTTCAAAGGCTTCATCTTTGTTCTGTACACGTTTGGTTATGGCGTTATACGGTTCATCATCGAATACTTCCGCGAGGCGGACAGCGATCTTGGTTACAGGATAGAGCTCTTGCCCAATGGAGCGCCGCTTGCGCTGTCCCACCCGCTTACCAGTTTTTCTACAGGCCAGCTTTTTTCGGCGGGGATGATACTGTTCTCTATTGCGCTTGCGCTCATAGGTTCGCGGCTGCCTGACAGCAAACCCGTGATATTCTACCCCAAAGATTCCGATCCGCGTACAGCCGGTCATGCCCCAGCCGGAAAGACCGGGGAAGAAAAAAAAGCGGAACGCAACAGCCGCCGTAAACTGCGAAAAAAACTGCGCTAGTACCTTGTAACATCTAAAAGTAATGATGTGAGCAATTACAAAGGGCACAAAGAATCCAACCTCTAAGGCGAATGCTGTTCCCGATAATGAAAATTTTTTACTTGATATACCGCGCCGCCAATGCTATAATGTACTATACAACTATATCAATAGTTGAATTGCGCGGCGGCGGATGCCGGTTTGCTTTAAGGAGGCAAAATGAAAGTTGTTGAAGCTGCGGGAGTGGTGAAAGACTACGGGCTGAATGGGACGGTGGTTCACGCCTTGTGCGGCGTGGATTTGAGCTTTGAAAGCGGGGAATTTAGCGCGATTGCGGGGCCTTCGGGGAGCGGAAAGTCAACTTTCCTCCATCTTGCGGGCTGCCTCGACACGCTGACCGCCGGCGTTTTCAGGATAAACGGGCAGGATACGTCGGCAATGACGAAAAAAGAGCTTGCGTTGTTGCGGCGAAAGCACATAGGCTTCATCTTTCAGGCTTACAACCTGATTCCCGTGCTGTCCTGCCTAGAAAATGTGGCGTTTCCGCTTACGCTGCTTAGGTTTGGCAAGCGGGAAACCGAAGCGCGGGCGCGGCGGGCGCTCGAAGACGCCGGGCTTTCGGGGATGGAAAACCGGCGGCCAAAAGAGATGTCCGGCGGACAGCAGCAGCGCGTCGCCATTGCGCGGGCGCTTGTAAAGAAGCCGCTTCTGATTCTCGCAGAC
>JAIRMY010000023.1 GCA_031258335.1 Spirochaetaceae bacterium
GTGTCATACCCGTTCCCATCCCGAACACGGAAGTCAAGCCCTTTTACGCCGATGATACTGCCCCCCGGAGGGGCGGGAAAGTAGGTAATCGCCGGGCTTTTTTTGTTTTAACATAATAATTAGGATGTAAAAAATGCTGAAAAAAATTTTACGAAAAATCCGTCGTAAATGGCACGCCGATATTTTTAACGATATTGCCGGTAAGATTGACGCAATATCGCGTCAAACATAGAATGAACTTTCTTTTTTGTGTGATTTATACGGTTACGGCAAAGGTTCTCTATTGGGGAGAGGGGGCGGGTAAATTGACGGAAGCGCTTTCTTTTTCTATAATCAATCTTTCATGGCTTTTGATTTTACCGTTGAAGAGGGGAAGCCTCTTCCATTAGGCGCGGCTCTGACGGCGGACGGCGTTAATTTTTCTGTGTTTTCACGCCACGCGCTGCGGGTCACGCTGATTCTGTTTGAAAACGCCTGCCCGGGCGCGGCGCGGCGCGAAATCACGCTGGACAGCAGGAAAAACCGCACAGGTGATGTCTGGCATTGCTACATTCCGGGTATAGGCGCGGGCGTCTGCTACCTTTACCGCGCGGACGGCCCGTTTCAGCCGGAAAAAGGTATGCGGTTTAACCCGAATCGCGCCCTCTTGGACCCGTACGCTAAGGCGCTAAACGGTGTTGACAGATGGGATTTTAGCGGTGCGCTCGCGTATAACACCAGCGACCCTCAAAAAGACCTGTCGTTTAACGTCGGCGATAACACAGATTCCTCGCCCCGCTGCGTCGTTGTTGATAACTCATTTGACTGGCAGGGAGACCGCCCGCTCAACTATCCGCTTAGGTACAGCGTGATCTATGAAACCCATGTACGCGGCCTCACCATGCATCCGTCCGCGGAAACGAAACATCCCGGAACTTACCTCGGACTTGTCGAAAAGATACCCCACTTCAAAGATTTAGGTATTACAAGTTTAGAATTGCTGCCCATACACGAATTCTATGAAAACGAATTGTCAACGATAAATCCGCGCACGGGAAAGAGGTTAAAAAACTATTGGGGATACTCCACGGCGGCTTTCTTTGCCCCAAAAGTCTCCTATGCTTTTGATAAAAGCCCGGGCGGTCAGGTAAACGAATTCAAAACTATGGTGCGGGAATTACACAAGGCCGGCATAGAGGTAATACTCGACGTTGTGTTTAACCATACCGCCGAAGGAAATGAATTGGGGCCTACATTTTCGTTTCGGGGACTCGATAATTCGATTTACTACATATTGAGTGACAACAGACGTTACTATCAAAACTATTCAGGCTGCGGCAATACCGTGAACTGTAACAACCCTGTTATGCGCGGCATGATAATAGACTGCCTGAATTATTGGGTTGTCGAGATGCATGTTGACGGCTTTCGCTTCGATTTAGGCTCAATATTAGGCCGCGACCAAAAAGGGCGCTTGATGGAAACCCCGCCCATGCTCGAAAAAATT
This sequence comes from Spirochaetaceae bacterium, assembly GCA_031258335.1. Lineage (GTDB taxonomy): Bacteria > Spirochaetota > Spirochaetia > Treponematales > Breznakiellaceae > JAIRMY01. Next base: position 1,487 of record JAIRMY010000023.1, read on the forward strand.
GCCGAAGAGCCGGTCTTGCGACATACAAAGATAATAGCGGAAGCATGGGATGCCGGCGGCGCTTATCAGGTTGGCTGGTTTCCCGGACGCTGGGCGGAATGGAACGACCGTTTCCGTGACGATGTACGCAAATACTGGCGTGGCGATCCCGGTACTGTGCGCGATATTGCGACCCGTCTGTCGGGCAGCTCTGATATTTTCCTGCGGGATGGCAGAAAGCCGTTTCATTCGATAAATTTTTTTACCTGTCATGACGGTTTTACTCTGAAAGATTTAGTGTCGTACAACAGTAAGCATAACGAAGAAAACGGCGAGGAAAACCGGGACGGCGGCAACGACAACCTCAGTTTCAACTATGGATTCGAGGGACCCTCCCAGAATCCGGCGATAGAAACTATCAGGCAGCAACAGATGAAAAATTTCATCGCGTCGTTGATGATTTCCCAGGGAACACCCATGCTTTTGGGCGGCGATGAATTTGCCCGCACACAGAAAGGGAACAACAATGCGTACTGCCAGGACAATGAAATATCGTGGTTTGATTGGAATCTGAAGAATCAGAACCACGGACTCTATCGTTTCACGAAAGAGATGATAGCCTTCCGCCGCCGCCATCACGGTTTCATGCGTCCCGAATTCTATACGGGGCGAGAGGGTTCGTACAATGCGCTACCCGACATCACATGGTTTGACGAAAAAGGCGGCGTTCTGGATTGGTCGGGGAAAAATTTATGCCTCGCGCTGCGCATGGACGGCACGAAAGCTGAAATTCTTGCCGACCGCGATGATAATGACTTCTACATCATGCTGAACTCCGGTCTCGAGGACTGCGTGTTTCATGTTTGCCCCGCCCACAACGGCAAAAACTGGTTCCGCGCCGTTGATACCGCTCTCACTTCCCCGGAAGATATATCCTCCCTGGGTTCCGAGCAGGATTTGGGCGGACTCCTCATCTACACGGTTCGCCGCCGGAGCATAGTGATTCTGCTGTCAAAATAGCCGCCCGCATTTACGAATGCGTCAAAAAATACCGATATATCTATATGACCTCTTTGTACAGGTTGATGAAGGGATTTTTATACATTTCCGCTTTTACCTGCGTCCTGTCCTGTTCGTTTGATTACGGAGCAACCGAAGCCACAGAATCTCCGTACCCTGATATAACAATGGAGGATCTGGACTATGTGAGGGTCCGGAAAGGCACGCCCATAGCCCGTTTGCAGGCGGAAATAGCGGAACGTTACGAAAAACGGCGCCGCATGGAATTGAAAAACTACAGCTTTGAACAGTATAATACCACCAACGAGGAAGTAGACGCGGCGGGTTTCGGCGGCTTTGCCTCGGTAGAACTGGACACAAGCAACATACATATGTCAAACGGCGTGGAAATAATCGTGGATGCCGAAGACATAAGGCTTGAAACGGAACGGTTCGACTGGGATGACGGCAAAAAATTCCTCAAAGGCGGAGACAATGAGGAGATAACCGTAGAACAATCCGATGGCTCTAAGTTGAACGGTACGGGATTTTCAGCCGATGTACGTATGCGGGAATGGTTTGTTTCGCATGATGCTTCGGGAAATTATATTCACGAAGATGACGAGGACGATGGCGAACAAGACGGTGAAAACGAAAAGAGTGATCAGCCGGAAAACACTGAAAACGCCGCCGGGGACAAGTCGTAAGGCTTGCCGCTGTTAGGTGCGCCGGTGGCGCACCTAATCACGCGGGACGAGACCGCCGTGGAGGTAAAACGATTATAATGGGGAAACGATGAAAAGATTTTATTTTTTATTCTGCGTTTTTTTCTGTCTCCGTACAGGCGCCATATCCGCCGAAACGTTTTCTTTCAAGGCGGATAGAATGAACGGGAATAAGGCTACAGGAAAAGAGGTTACAATTTTAACCGGCAACGCCGAAGTACGTTCGGATAACCTCCTGCTCAGGGCGGATAGAATTGAACTGCTCGGCAAGGATAATAACCTGATAGATTGTTCCGGCTCGGTTTGGGGAAATCAGGAAGAAAAAGAGATTTTTTTTCGCAGCGACAAGATGACCTACGACAGGGACAAGAAAATCGCCCATCTCGAAGGCAACTCAACGCTGGAAGATAAAAAGAATCAAATTGTCGCAAGGGGACGCTACATAGAGTACGATGAAGAATCGGAAATAACGGTGCTTCAAATATCGGTAAGGCTTTTCAAAGACAATATGGTATGCCGTTCCGAGTATGCGGTGTACCGCAGAGACGAACAACTGCTAGACCTTTCCGGTTTTCCGATAGTGTATAAAAAAAACGATGAATTCCGGGCCGACCGTATCAGGGTAGATCTGGAAACTGATGACGTAATCATGGAAGGTTCAATTTCCGGTTCGATAAAGGAATAGCCGTGGGCCTCCTTGAAAAATGTGCCGCCGTTGCAGCCCCGGATGACCCGGATAAACTCCCCTCACCGCCCAAACCAACGGCAGCGCCTCAGCGTCCGCCGGTCCCGCCAGCCGCCGCCGCCACACCGCCGCCTAGGCAGGCGGCAGCGCCTCAGCGTCCGCCGGTCCCGCCAGCCGCCCTCGGAATGCACTTTCATTGCCTGGTGCCCGTTCGCAAAGCCGGCCGCATATGAAAGCAATGCGCGACAGCGTCGCCCGGACGGCCCCCCTCCTGAACTATGTTCCTTACTCAGCGCCGTCAGCTTTCTCTTCCTCAACTTGTAGCGGATGTAAAACAACAAAATCACACACCTGATCAGATGAGAATGGTGCAGAATATTTCGCAAAAACATGGCGGCACTCTCGCGTTTC
>JAIRMY010000044.1 GCA_031258335.1 Spirochaetaceae bacterium
CCCCCCCCCCCCCCGCCGGCCCCCCCCCCCCCCCCCCCCCCCCCCCCCCCCCCCCCCCCCCCCCCCCCCCCCCCCACTAATATCATAAAACCACAATGAATAAAAGTCTTCTCATAAAAAATTCTCCTTACCCACTCAGCCTAGCTTTTACCGTTAAAAGTATCAAGCGTGTCATGCGCCTGCGGTACAAAACCGCTTTGCGGGTGTTGTTTTGTTGCGGCGTATTTATGTTCGCAGTGTTCTGCGATGATGCAAAGAGGGCAGCGTTGTCCGCGCGGGCGGCAGACCTGCTGGCCGTACAGCACCAGGAGGGCGTTGATACGCTTCCAAAACTTTAGCGGCAGGATACGGCGTAAAATCGTTTCGGTTTCATCGGGCGACTTGGATTCCAGCCAGCCGGCGCGGTTTGAGATGCGGTGTACATGGGTATCCACGCAGATACCGTCCATGTCAAACGCCTCGATGAGGACGAGGTTAGCCGTCTTTCTGCCGACACCGGGCAGCGCCAAAAGCGCTTCCATATCGGCAGGAACCTTGCCGCCGTAGTTCTCAAGGAGGATGCGGGAAATTTTTTGCAGGTTTGCAACCTTTGTACGGTAGAAGCCCGCTGGAAACGCAAGGCGTTCCGCTTCTTCCGTTGGCAAGGCAAGGAACTCCGCCGGTCCGGATGCTCTTTCGAGCAGCCTTTTGCTTGCGGCAAGCGTTACTTTGTCCTTGGTACGCAGGCTAAGAATCGTTGAAAGCAACACCGCCCACGCATCCTGACGGTATCGCTCAGCGACCGTGCTTACAGACGGGACGCTGTCAGCCTCTTTGGGGAAAGCATCCCGCCAAGCCTCAAGCGCGTTTACAATGGCTTCCCAATCGGGCGGACAAGGGGAAAGACCGGCCTTCATGCTCTCCCCAAGAGACAGACGGCAAGCGCCTCGACCGCCATACCACGCCCTATATCGCCCAATCCTTCCCCGCTTTTCCCTTTGACAAAGATTCTTTCGTCTTCAACGCCAAGCGCCCGCGCCAGGGAATGTCGTATCGCGGCACGGTAAGGGAGCACGGCGGGCTTTTCGCAGCTTACCACGCAGTCTATGTTTACGATGCGCCAGGGACCGGGGTATAGCCATGTGTCAACGCAGTGTTTCAACAGGTCAACGGAACAGGCATCTTTCCAGCGGTAATCGTCCGGCGGGAAAAACTCGCCTATATCGCCGATACCCATAGCGCCAAGCAATGCGTCTATGACGGCGTGGCAGAGTACATCGCCGTCTGAATGCCCCGCCTCGCCGAAATCAGCGTCGAGCCGGACGCCGCCCAGCAAGAAGGGACGTCCCGGAACCAGTCTGTGTAAATCCCGTCCCAGCCCTATCCTGGGATCGCTGGAATTCACAGAACATCCTCCGGAAAAGTAATTTTCCGATTCGCCCGGCAGCCTTCAACAACGGCTACGGATGCAACAAATTCACCCCAAATTTCCGCGTCGTCCGTGTACTCACGCCCGTGCAACTCATTTTCGGCGGCTTTTTCGTGGGCGGCAAGAAGCGGTTTGAACGCAAAAGCCTGTGGCGTTTGGGCGGCGGCAACGGAAGCTCGCTTAAGGTGCCGCTTGACAAAACCGTTTTCGATTTCTTTGGGAGTTTCAGACATGGGGAGCACCGGCACGACCGCATCGTACAGCATGACCGCGTCTATAACGCGCTCAACCAGCGACGGGCTGACCCATGGACGCGCTCCATCGTGAATCAAGACATAATCGGGGCCAAAACCGATGAGTGTGGACAGCGCATGGTGAACTGACGTACGCCTGGAACCGCCGCCCGGCACAAAAACAATGAAGGGGCTGTTCTCTTTGAACAATCGCTCCGGCAGTGCGCGCCGCGCCGCATATTCGCCATCATCCGCGTTGGCCGGGACGGTAATCACGATGAGTCCGACCCGCGGCGAATCTGAAAACACGCTGACGGCAGAACCAAGCACCGTCCCGCCCTGGAGAGGGAGGTATTCTTTTTTTGTGCCGCCCATGCGGGTTGAAGAACCGGCGGCGGTGATGATGGCGGCTATCAGCGCGTCCATAGACGAGCTACCTGTTTTCCAGGCGTTTGTGTATCAAAGATTCGATTTCGTCCTTGGGTTTTTTCAACGCGCAGGACAACTCATCCTCAAATAGTTTTTTTGCCGACTCGTAAAGTTTGCGCTCCATGATGGGGAGTTCTTTTACTTTGCTACGGTGATACAGGGAACGAACAATCGCCGCAATATCCAGAACTGTGCCTTTTTTCAGGAGGTCCATATTCATCTGATAACGCAGTTTCCAGTCCGAAGGGTTAGGTTCGAATGACTCGCCTATAAATTCCAGCGCTCGTTGGGCTTCTTCCGCCGGAACTATGGCTCGCATACCAAGCTCTTCAGCCTTATCCACCGGGGCCAGTATAGTCATGTCTGTTACTTCAAGATAGACAACGAAGTACGGCACTTTCTCACCGTTAAGCTCCCGTTCAATGATAGCGTTTATCACGCCGACACCCTGACTTGGGTATACTACTTTTTGCTTGAGTTTAAAGGGGTATTTCTTATCTGCCACACTTATAAGATAGCGTAAAAAAGATGTTTTGGTAAGTGGTGGGGCGGGCGGCAACCGGGGTCATTTGACGTTATTTGCGCTGTTGACTATACTGTAATGAAATTAGACTGCCTGCGGGCGTTTACAGATTAATGCTTAGGCAAATTATCATTTTATGAAGGATTTTTGGAGGATTTTATGAATATAGGTTGTCCCAAAGAAATTAAAAATAACGAATTCAGGGTAGGTTTGACCCCTAACGCGGTGCGATCCTACGTGAACGCGGGGCATAACGTTTGTATCGAAAAGGGCGCGGGACTCGGTTCCGCGATTACCGATAACGAGTACGAGGCGGCGGGGGCGGTAATCGTTGATTCCGCCCCTGAGGTTTGGAAATCTGCCGAGATGCTGGTCAAGGTAAAGGAACCGCTCGAATCGGAGTATGGGTTGATGCGTGAAAACCAGCTTGTGTACACGTACTTTCACTTTGCCGCGAATAAACCGCTGCTTGACGCCTGCCTCGAGCGGAAAATCATCGCTCTCGCCTATGAAACGGTACAGGAAAGCCGGGTTCTGCCGCTTTTGAAGCCTATGAGCGGGGTAGCCGGCAGAATGTCAGTTCTGATGGGCGGCTTCTACTCGGCAAAAACGCAGGGCGGGCGGGGCGTGCTGCCCATGGGGGTGACCGGTGTCGCGCCGGCAAACATCGTGATACTAGGCGGCGGCTCGGTCGGCACTAACGCCGCGTGGACGGCGGCCGGACTCGGCGCTCATGTTACCGTGCTGGACATAAATCTGGAGCGGCTCGAATATTTGGAAGAAATCCTGCCGCCCAACGTGAAGGCGATCTACAACGATGAGATGGCGCTTGAGCGCTACATAAAAGACGCGGACATAGTTGTAGGCGCGGTGCTTATACCCGGAGCGAAGGCCCCCAAACTGATACGCCGAGAACATTTCAAAAACATGACGCAGGGCGCCGTCCTTGTTGACGTCGCTATAGACCAGGGAGGATGCTTCGAGACATCCCGCCCGACGAGCCATTCAGACCCCGTATTCGTTGTTGACGACATCATTCACTACTGCGTAGCTAATATGCCGGGCGCTTATGCGCGGACTTCAACCTTTGCGCTGAATAACGCTACGGTAAGTTACGGCTTGCAGCTTGCCAACAAAGGCGCGGAAAAGGCTTGCCGTGAAAATCCCGCGCTGTTGCTCGGACTCAACACGTACAAAGGCGAGGTAACATACCCCGGAGTCGCGCAGGCTTTCGACGCTCCGCTTAAAAACGCCGCCGATGTGGTAAAATGAACCGCCCCGCCGCAAATGACGCGCGCTGAAACGGCGCTTAGAGAATATATGCGTAAAGAAAACGACATACTCGGCGAATTGGAACTCCCCGACGATGCGCTGTACGGTATACACAGCCTGCGGGCGCGGGACAACTTCGCGCTTCACTACAAAAGGGTAAATCCGCGCCTTATCCGCGCTATAGTTACGGTAAAAAAAGCCGCCGCGCTTACCTGGTCGGACATTGAAAAAAACCATTTGAACAGCGAGGCCGGAGCAAAAAAATTCAACGCTATCGCCGCGGCTTGCGAGGAAATACTCTTTTGGGATGACGATTCGGCGACGTTTTGCGGCGCTTTCATCACGGATGCCATGCAGGGAGGGGCGGGCACTTCGACAAACATGAACGTAAACGAGGTTGTCTCCAACCTTGCGCTGCTCGGGCTTGGGGAAGCCGCCGGTTCGTACAACGTCATACACCCACTTGATGACGTGAACCGTGGACAGTCAACGAATGACGTGTACCCCACGGCGCTGCGTATAGCATCTATACTGCTGCTCCGCGATTTAAGCGATTCCTGCGCCAAACTACAGGAATCTCTACAGAAAAAAGAGAATGAATATGACGGGATAAAAAAACTTGGCCGTACCGAGTTGATGGATGCCGTTCCTGTAACCCTCGGCGCGGAGTTTGGCGCTTACGCGCAGGGTATAGCCCGCGACCGCTGGCGGCTTTACAAGGTTGAAGAAAGGCTGCGGCAGGTAAACATAGGCGGGACGGCGGTCGGGCTGTTGGACTCCAAGGACAGGAAACGGCGTGCGCTTCATCAGCAGTACCAGTTCGGCGTGATAGAAAAGCTCCGTGAATTGACGGGGATAGGGCTCGCCCTTTCCGAGTACCCCATGGACATAACGCAAAATAACGACGTGTTTGTCGAGGTTTCAGGCCTTCTAAAGGCGCTTTCCGTGAATCTGCTCAAGATAGCGGGGGACTTCCGCCTGATGAACAGCGGACCTTCTGGCGGCATAGGCGAGCTTAGACTAGCCCCGGTTCAGGCA
>JAIRMY010000087.1 GCA_031258335.1 Spirochaetaceae bacterium
GCTGATTCTCTGTACGGATTCAGGATAACTAGCCAGCCCTCTTGTTGTGGCTCATTTCTCATTTTTCATTGTTGCCTACAGGTGGTTCGCTCCCCCGGCAGACTCGCAAACTGCCTACCGGCGGCTTGCGGCGGCTCTTACAGTCTATCCCCAATCCGCGCTATACTCTTTCTAAGGAGGAAGTCGTGATAACAATCAGTGAAACAGATGACCCTGTAGATATTTGCATGGATAATGTCTTTAAGCCGGTTTTCACAAAAGACTCCTCGCAATCCCGGATAGCCTTGTCGAAACTGCTGTCGGCGGTGATAGGGCGCGAATTGATCGTCATTACCATCACCGCCAACTAACCGCCCATAGACATCATACGCGACAGGCAGATACGCTTTGAGATAACCTGCAAAGCGGAAGATGGAAGCCTCATAAACGTGGAAATATCGCTGAACCCTGACAACTTCGAGCCCGTGCGCCTTGAGTTTCATGCGGGAAAACTGTTTACCGGCCAGGATATACGCGGCAAAGACAGGACGTATGACGACCTGAAATACACGTACCAAATATCCTTTTTGGTAAAGGGACGGTTTTTTTCAGGGGATAATTTTTTGCAAAATTTCGAATATTACGACAAGGAGCGCGGTGTATCGCTTGGAGGGAGGACGCGGATGAACCTCCTCCGCCCTGAAGGGCGGGGTATCAGATGAGCGCTACATCATTTCAGAGGAGGTTCGTTCTGTAAGGAAATTTATCATATGGGGGGTCTACTACCAATTTTTGTAAGTGCTTCTGATTCTAACCGCCCTGAGGGGCGGGGTATTAGACCCCAAGAGCAGAATAATCACTGTCGAGTTGGCGAAACTGGAATACCTGTTGGGTGTGCCTGTGGGGAAAATGAACGGCACTGAAAGGTGGGCGTTCTATTTCCGGTACATAAGGGACAAGGGGAAGCGTGAAAAGATAAACGAGATAATTAAGTACGAGGAGGGTATAGAGATGGCAACAGAAGTATTGATGACGATAAGCAGGGACGAGATAGAGCAAGCGCGGCTAAGGAGCGAGCTCAAATACGAGTTGGACACCCAGAGCCGCATAGCCTACGCGGAAAATAGACTGCGTCAGGCACAGGAGGAAGTCCGTCAGGCCCAAGAGAAAGCCCGTCATGCCCAAGAGGATGCCCGTCATGCCCAAGAGGAAATCCTAAAACTGGTAGAAGCGGGCTTCACAGCGGAACAGATAAAAGAACGGCTAAAAGCAGAATAACAAATAAGCCCGGCAAGGGAAGCCCGCCCAAAAGGTGGCTGACACCAGGGCGTGTTTCATGGGGAAGCGCAACGCGAAAGTCTTTTTTCTATGTTTGCGAGGATACTATCAAGTTCGGTGATGCGTATCAGTATAAGCGCCGTGTTTTTTTGTTCGAGTTTGTCGCAAGTCCTGTCCAGCATGGTTTGGAACAAAACCTCGCCGCCGGGCGGTGTAGATAGAACGCCGCTCATTTTATGGGTAAACCTGACGCCGGCTCGGAAGGTTTCATGACTGTTGACCGTTCTTCGGCTTTCAATGAAGTATCCAATGAACGTATGAAAGTTACAGCCGCTATAAGAGCAATAAGAACCAGCACAAGTTTCCGCATCGCTTTCTCCAAAAATCTAATCGGTCAAAGGTAATTCAAATTACCCGTTGCTTTAAGTTTAGCATCAACGCTTTATATATTCTAGTGGATTGACGGCTCTGCCGTTTTTGTAGATAGCGAAATGCAGGTGAGAGCCTGTACTCCGCCCCGTGTTGCCGACCTGCCCTATCAATTCCCCCTGGCCTACCAGTACGCCTTCTTTTACGTTTGTTGAATTGAGGTGGGCGTACATACTTTGGAAGCCGCCGCTGTGGGTGACGATGACATAGTTGCCGAATACAGAGTTGTACGCTGCCGTTGTTACCTTGCCGTCCGCCGCGGCTTTGACCGGCGTTCCCGTATTCGCGGATATATCTATGGCGTTGTGATAACGGCGCTGCCCGGTGAAAGGATCTTTGCGCCAGCCAAACGGTGAACTTAAGCGTCCGCGTACAGGGTACAGGAATAGTTCACCCAGCGCCATCTTGAGGTCGTCGGAGCGCATTCTGGCGCCCGGCAGGAAGAGTATATCGCCGGTCTTGATGTTGTCATCCTGAATGTCATTGGCATCGAGAATTGCTTCAACGGCTACGTTGGTCTTGTCCGCTATCTTCTGGTAGGTGTCGCCTTTTACCACAGTGTAGGGAATCCCGTCCATGTTCGGGATGCGGAGAATTTCGCCTTCACGAAGCAGGCGGGCGTTCTGCATATTGTTGGAAGCTATTATCGCATCCAGTGAAAGGGAGTGGGCGGCGGCGATTTCTGATACGCTGTCCCCTTTTTTGACGGTATAGTTACTCCATGAAAAGACTTCGTTTACCGCGACCGGAAGCTGTTCGGCCTGTGGTATATGGTCAGGCAGCGAGCCCAAAGCGTAAGCCAGCATCTTTTTCCGGGTATACGCATCCGCTTCCGGGTTGATATTTATGCCTTCGTCGCGCCAGAGCAGGGCGTAGTATGAAAAGATACACATAGCTATAAAGCATACGCCAAAGATTATAACCTGAGGGGAAAACAGCTTTTTGGCAGTGTCAACGGTATGAACATAGGAGTAAGCGCTATCCAACTCTGCCGCATCTTCATATACCGGCGCTTCCAGTTTCTGACGAGGGGGCGGAAGCCGTTTCTTTTGAACAGGTCTTTGATGAATCTGCTCCAAATTTTTTAGCGCCGTATTTCCCTGAACCGTATATCCGCTTTTGCGGCGTACAACACGCTGCGATTTTAGTACGCTGTCTGTAATATTCATCATACTGCTTTATCGACATTGAAACAGACTTAGTTTATACTGGAACTTGTTGAGGGAAGTTGCCGCCAAAAATGAGCGCCGTGAATACGAAAAGAAAAGAAAACGCCGCGATAATCAGCACGATCATTGCCGCCTTGAGCGCCGCGTGTATGCTAAAAATATTTTTTTTCGATTTCATGATAACGCAGGGCGAGTCTATGTCGCCCACCATACAAACCGGCGCCGTGCTGGTAATAAACCGCCTTGCCTACGGTTTCAAGCCGCCTCTGTATAAAAAGTACCTGTACCGATGGGCGTTGCCGGACAAAGGGAATATCATCGTTTTTTACACTCCGGCGGGAGATTTGGCGGTAAAACGTTGCGCGGAAGTGCTGGGAGACGGGCGTTTTGTGGCGCTGGGGGATAACAGTCTCGAATCTTACGATTCTCGTTCTTACGGGCCTGTTCCGCTTGATAACATACTTGGCAGCGTCATTGGAATAAAATAGATGGGACAGAATCACGGAAAGTTCTATCTGCCTCCGAAAAAATCCAGATTCATAGGCTTTATCATTTTTTTAGCGGTTATTACAGGGGCGGTAATCGCGAAATACGCCGTTTTGATGCTCTCCCCAATAGAGAACACCCCGCCAAGGTTGTATATAACGGCGGATAGGGGACAAATACTCGACAGGAACGGCAGAATTCTTGCGATACAGACCCGTTTTGGCAATGTTACCGTATGGCGGCCTCAAGTCAGAGATACGGACGCGCTTGCCGTCGTCTTATCCCCTATCCTCGGTATGCGCGAGACGGAAATCATAGACAAAATAAAACTTTCCGTAGCGGATTTTATATACCTGAAAAAACAGGTTGACCAGGATACAGTGCGTAGAATATCCGATCTTTCCCTTGCGGGGGCTATAGACGGCGTGAGCATAGAGCCTGTAATGGGCAGAATTTACCCCGAAGGCCCCCTTGCGGGCCAAATAATAGGCTTTACCGGCGATGAAAACACCGGTCTTTCCGGCATAGAGTATGCGCTTGACGGGGAACTCAGGGCAAAAGCCGGAAATACGCCGGAAACCGCCGGCGGAATAGCGGGAAATCAGGTTGTATTAACGATAGACACCACGATTCAGTATATGCTCGAAGATATAGCGGAAAAGACCGCCGCCGAAAACCGCGCGGAAGCGGTGATGCTGCTTGCCATGGATCCGCGTTCCGGCGAAATACTCGGCGCGGCTTCTACGCCTCGTTTTGACCCTAACCGTTTCAAAGAAAGCGGGGACGAGGAGCGTATGATACGTCCCGCAGTCTGGGCTTATGAACCGGGCTCGGTTTTTAAGGTTTTTTCGCTTGCCGCGATAATGGATACCGATGCAGTTACCCCGCGGAGCGCTTTTTACTGCGACGGCGCGTACGAGTATACAACGAATCTTGGCGAGCGCATCGTGATAAAATGTCTTGGCGAACACGGTTCCGTTGACCCGCGCAAAATCATCACCTATTCATGCAACGCCGGGGCTGCCTATGCATCCGACACACTTGGCAAGACTGTATTTTACGATGGCATACGCAGGCTGGGGTTCGGGGAAAAGTCAGGTTCAGGGCTGCCGGGAGAGACGGCGGGCTTTCTCCGCCCTCCGGAGCGCTGGTCGGAACGGACAAAGCCGACCATAGCGATGGGACAGGAAATAGCGGTATCCGCCCTGCAAATGCTGCAAGCCGCCACCGCGATAGCAAACGACGGCGTGATGGTAACGCCGCACGTTGTGTTGCAAATAGAAGACTCTGGCGGGAAAAATCCGCGAAAGCCAAGACTGCCCGACCCGCGCCGTGTGCTAAAACCAGAGACGGCACGGGAAATGCGCTCCTATATGGCTGATGTAACCTCGACTTCGGGTACCGGTTACCGCGCCAACGTGGGAGACATACAGCTTGCCGTCAAAACCGGCACCGCCCAGATCATAGACAGCAAGACGAACCGCTATTCGGACACGGACTTTATAGCAAGCTGCATAGCGTTGCTCCCAGCCGAAGAACCGGCGCTTGCGCTGTACATAGTGATTATCAAACCGAAAGGCGCTTCTTATTTAGGAGGGCGCATCGCCGCTCCACCTATACGCGAAGCCGCCGAAGCGCTGATAAACTACATAGGCATCCCGCGCGGCAGAAACCCGACGGCTGTGCATCCCGGCACTATACGCCTTCAATCCAGCCCTCCGCCGTTCATCGCCGACATCATACCGGACCTCACAGGTTACTCCAAACGCCAACTGCTCCCGCTGCTACTCCGCGACGACCTCCAAATCAACCTGAACGGAGACGGCTATGTAACTAGGCAGAGCCCGGCCCCCGGCAGTCAGCTTGCCCCGGACACCGTTATCCAGCTTGAATTGGAGTAACACCCCCACGCCTAGCGGCGGCTCACTTCTCCGAGGGTTTTTCCAGCCAGGGCATCATGGAACGGAGTTCCGCGCCGACTTTTTCTATAGGGTGGGCGGACTCTATCGCCCGCATCCTGTTAAAGTGTGGGCGGTTCACCTGATTTTCCGAAATCCAGTCTTTGGCGAAAGTCCCGTCCTGAATGTCTTTTAGAATCTTGCGCATCGCGTTTTTGGTTTCGCCGGTGATAATTTTTGGGCCGCTGACATAGTCGCCATACTCGGCGGTATCGGATATCGAGTAACGCATGAACGACAGCCCGCCTCGGTTTACGAGGTCTATTATCAGCTTCATCTCGTGCATCACCTCAAAGTATGCGCTCTCGGGCTGGTAACCGGCTTCTACAAGCACTTCGTAGCCGCATTTCATCAGCGCGGAAACGCCGCCGCAGAGGACGGACTGTTCGCCAAACAGGTCTGTTTCCGTTTCTTCTTTAAACGTGGTTTCCAGTACGCCGGCCCGCGCCCCGCCTATAGCCGCGGCGTAGGCAAGCCCCAGCCGTTTGGCATCGCCTGTCGCGTCTTGATGAACGGCGATGAGACAGGGAACGCCCGCCCCCGCCTTGTACTGTTCGCGGACGGTATGACCGGGGCCCTTGGGCGCTATCATAACGACGTTTACGTCGGCGGGCGGCGTTATCTGCCCGAAATGGATGTTAAAGCCGTGGGCAAAAGCCAGCGTCTTGCCCGGCTTGAGGTTGGGCTTTATCGATTCGTTGTAAAGCCGCGCCTGTTTTTCGTCATTGATCAGTATGATGATGAAATCCGCCGCCGCCGCCGCATCCGCCGCGGTCTTTACCGTGAGCCCCGCCGCCTCGGCCTTTTTCCAGGACTTTGAGCCTTCGTACAGCCCGACTATTACTTTTAGTCCCGATTCCTTCGCGTTCAGGGCGTGCGCGTGCCCCTGCGAGCCGTATCCGATTACCGCGACCGTTTTGCTTTTTAGCGCTCCCAGGTCGCAGTCTTTTTCATAGTACATTATTGCCATGATTGCCTCCAAATTACCACATAGTACACGATAAACTGAATTGTTAAAAGGTGTCGGTCCCCTTTTTCCCCTCGCCGCCCAGCCCCTCGCCCGGCAGACTCGCCCGCCGCC
>JAIRMY010000128.1 GCA_031258335.1 Spirochaetaceae bacterium
AGAAGACGGCTTCTACCAGCAGTTGGAAACCGGCGATGAATGGCTGCCCGACTTCGCAAGGCAAAATCCGTTTTCCGCCGAGTTGTCCGTTCCCGTCTGGCATTGGCGGTACGGATACCTCTAGGCTTACAGCCGCAGGCCGGCAATACGGCTTGTCCCACTTAAAATACAATGAAAAATACGGCATATTTTAGACAGACAAAAAGGAAAAATGTTTTGATCATTGTTAAATGGGATGATTTAATGAGAGGCGAAGCGTGGACGGAAGGAAGCGCTGTAACTATAGGGGTGTTTGACGGGGTACACCGGGGACATAGGGCGCTGTTAGACCGTATTACCGCCAGCCCCTACAGGAGCGTTGTCGTAACCTTCAGCGTGAGTCCTCGCCAGTTTTTTCACCAAGGCTCGTATTCGGGAGACATAGTGAGTCTCGATCGAAAGCTGGAACTGTTTGACGAAACGGGAATCGAGACTTGCGTACTTATTGACTTTTCTGAGACTTTCAGTAGAATGACAGGAGGATCGTTTATAGGCAAACTTTCCCGCGCCGTCAATATGCGCTATATTGTGGTCGGGGCGGATTTTCACTGCGGTTACCGGAACGACACGGACGCGGCGGCTATAAAACGGCTGGCCCGCGCCTCGGGAATCGAAGCCGAAGTGGCGCTTCCTGTGATGGAAGGCGGGCTTCCCGTCAGTTCCAGCAGAATACGCCACGCGCTTGCCATGGGCGAATACGGTCTGGCCGCCGCGCTCTTAGGACGAGGCGTTGAACGCCTTTAGGGATGCTACCGCGTAGCACAAGCCGCTTGCGGCTTGCCGTTGTGCGGTTGTGCCGGTGGCACAACCCACACACGGTTAAACCCACTAGTGGGTAAACAGGAGTTGCACTAATGTCATTAGACAAAGAAACAGTAACAACCATCGTAAACAAGTTCGGTAAAAACGACAAAGATACCGGCGCGACGGAAGTACAAGTTGCATTGTTGACCGAGCGTATAAATCAGCTCACGGTACACTGCAAACAATTCAAAAAGGATAAGTCGAGTCAGCGGGGCTTATTGATACTGGTCGGGAAGCGCCGCCGTGTCTTAAAGTACATTCAACGCGAAAACCTTGAAGGGTACAGGGCGCTCATCAAAGAGCTCAAACTAAGGAAGTAATGACACAGAGAATAACGAAAACAATAGCCGGTAAAGAGATAACTCTGGAAACCGGCAGGATTGCGCGGCAGGCCGCCGGAGCGGTCTTTGCCCAATGCGAAGGCTCCGTTGTGATAGCAACGGTCTGTACCTCGGAGGGTGCCGTTGAAGGGCTGGACTATGTGCCGCTCACGGTGGATTACAACGAAAAGTATTACGCTGCGGGTAAGATTCCGGGCGGCTTCATAAAACGTGAAAGCAGACCCAAGGACAAGGAAATCCTCGTTTCCCGCCTGATAGACCGCCCCATGCGCCCGCTCTTTGAAAAGAGTTTCGGCAGAGAGATTCAACTCGTCCCCACGACCATCTCTACCGATGTGATAAACCCGCCGGATATTATCGCCATAGCCGCATCCTCCGCCGCGGTGCATATCTCGAACATTCCGTTTAACGGCCCCATAGCCGGCGTCAGAGTATGTCAGGTTGACGGCGAACTCATCGTGAATCCCACCTACGAGCAGATTGAAAGATCCACGCTTGAAATCGTAGTCGCCGGTACGAGGGAAGGCATCACCATGGTTGAGGGCGGGGCGAAGGAGACGGACGAGGAAACCATGCTAAAGGCGATGGAACTCGGACGCTCCGTTATCGTTCAGCTTTGCGATATGCAGGAAGAACTGCGGCGTCTGGCGGGAAAAGAAAAATTGCCGCTTGCGCCTAGCACAGTTACGCTGCAAAACGCCGAGGCGATTCGTTCCACCGCCTACCCATTGCTCGAAACTGCCTGCTTTGTCGAGGGCAAGGCAGGGCGGCACGAGGCGGTTCACAAAGTAAAGGCCGATTTAGCCGCGCAGTACGCCGGACAACTCGAAGACGTCGCCCAGAAAAAACTCTTTGACGCGCTTTTTGAGGATATGCAGTATGAGATACTCCGTTCAACTATCCTTGACAAGGGACGGCGGGTCGACGGGCGCGGTTGTGAGGACATACGTCCCATCACCTGCGAGGTCGGCGTTCTGCCCCGCGTTCACGGTTCCGCGCTGTTTACACGCGGCGAAACCCAAGCCCTAGCCGTTACTACGCTTGGAACTGTATTCGACGAACAGGTGTTTGACGACATAGAAGGGGATAAACGCGAACACTTTTTGCTACACTACAATTTTCCGCCGTATTCCGTAGGCGAAGTGGGGAGGCTGGGTACGGGCCGGCGCGAGATAGGTCACGGCAACCTTGCCCGCCGCTCGCTTGAGCCTATGGTTCCTTCAAAAGCCGATTTTCCCTACACCATCCGCGTGGTTTCTGAAATCATGGAGTCCAACGGCTCATCATCTATGGCTTCCGTCTGCGGCGGTACGCTTTCCATGCTGCACGCCGGCGTTCCTATGAAGAAACCTGTAGCCGGCATAGCGATGGGACTCATCACCGAGGGCGAGCGCTACGCCGTGCTGTCCGACATCCTGGGCGATGAGGA
>JAIRMY010000047.1 GCA_031258335.1 Spirochaetaceae bacterium
CCGGTCGCCGTGGGTTTCGGCATCAACACGCCGGAACAGGCCGCCGACATAGCGAAGATAGCGGACGGCGTCATAGTAGGCAGCGCCATAGTTAAAATCATAGAGCGGTACGGGGCGGATGCCGGCCCTCATATCTTTGACTATGTGAAATCAATGAAAGACGCTGTGAGTGGCGGCAACCGCGACAGCGGTGGGACAGTGTAGCGGGGTCTTAGGGGCTGCAAGCCCCTAGGAGAGGGGGTAGCCCGCAACGTAGTGCGGGCGAGGGGGAAACTTCCCCCTTTTTATATTTTCTTAAGTATAACGACTATATAAATAAACTTTGCATAGGAGGCAAATTATGGGTGATACGTTAAAAGACTTGAAGGAAAGGCGGAGCGTCCGCAAGTTCAAGGCGGAGCAGGTGAAGGACAGCGAGCTTGACGCGGTGCTGGAGGCTGGTACCTGGGCGGCGAGCGGGGACGGGGCGCAGGCCGCCGTGATGGTCGTGCTGCAGGACGCGGAAAAGATAGCCGGGCTGGAAAAACTTAACGCCCGCGTGTTGGGTCCAGAGAGCAAGGCAAAGACGTTCTACGGCGCGCCTACCGTAGTTACCGTGCTTGCGGACAATAGGCAGGTAACATGGGCGGATGACGGCAACATGGTGATAGGCAACCTGATCAACGCTGCCCACGCCGTGGGGCTTGGCTCCTGCTACATCTGGCGGGCAAGAGAGCTGTTTGACGGCGAGGAGGGTAAGGCGTTGCTTAAAGAATGGGGGCTTGACGAAAATTACCGCGGCGTTGGGCATGTTATACTGGGTTATGCCGCTGAAACCCCCAAGTCCCGCCCCCGCAAGAGCGGCTACATCATCAAAGTACGCTGACGTGCCGCGCTGTACGCCTGCAAACTGATGAGGTACAGTTGAAGACCAGGGCAAGGCCGGATTTCCGGGTCGCGCTTTTATCTCTCTTTCTCGTTACGGCGTTTACCCTGCTCGTTGTCTGGCCTGTAGAGACCGCGCCGCTTGATACGCTAGTATATGTGGGGAGGACGGGGACCAAGTACCATCGCTTTGACTGCCGGACGCTCAGGGCAACCAAGAGCGAGATGCGCCTTGACGATGCCGTGCTGGCGGGTTACGAGCCGTGCCGAGTTTGTAATCCGCCTGTAAGCGGCGTTGTTTCGGCAAAAGATTCCCCGGTTTACCGTGTAAACGTTGAAAATCTTAGCTCCTACCGTCAAGCGGACACGGATAAGATGCTGCGCGGCAGGGTAACTCGCCATATTGACGGCGATACCGTGCATATTACGCTTAAAAACCCGCCGCAGGGGCTAAACCGCGTCGAAAAAATCCGCATGATAGGGGTGGATACCCCTGAGACTGTGCATCCTGTCAAGGAAGTAGAGTATTTTGGGAAGGAAGCGAGTGATTTTACGAAGAGATCGCTGTTGGACAAGGACGTGCTCCTCGCGCTGGACTGGGATATGAGGGACAAGTACGGACGCCTGCTCGCGTACATCTACCTCCCTGACGGCTCCTGCCACAACGCCGAGTTGGTAAGGCAGGGCTATGCTAACGCTTATACGCTTTTTCCGTTTCAGTTTTTGGAGGAATTCAGGGCGCTGGAACGGGAAGCCCGCGCCGCAAAGTCCGGGTTATGGGCCAACGGCGGATGACAACGATTCCTTTATCCCGCGTATCACCCTAAAAGACGGGTCGGCGTCGAATTTCCAGAATTCCGTGGCGCTTTTACAGACAAGGCGGTTTTCTTCCGTGTCTATACCTACTATCCCGCTGTCGAGTATCCCCATTTCGTAGGGGGCAAACAGGGTGCCGTAGTACAGTGTTTTTTCCGTTTTGGCGGGGATGGTAACGGTCGTGGGGGATCCCAGAACTTTTTTAACTCTGAGGGCATAGTCCAAACCGCAGGCCCATGCGCCAACGGCGTTTTCCATGCCTAGGCAGTATGTCTGGTCGGGGCCTTCGTCCCAAGGCGCCCACGGGGTAAAAGGCCTCCCGCCGTACTGCATCCAAAAATCGTTGAAGTAGAGGGTTATTTCCTCTCCGCCTGGTTCTCTCGAGGCCGCGGGCCCCGGAAAAAAACATATATACGTCATTTTTAGTTCGGGGTTGACAACGGATGACCAGCCAAGATGCGCCGTTTTGGGGATTACCCCGCAGACAAAATCGGTATAGCCTATGGGCGGTGGGACTATGCCAATATCGGTTTTGCCACCAAAAGCCAGCGGCGCCCTCGACAGCGTGGAAAATTCCGCCCCGGGAACGAGGCGCGTAGTGCCGTCAAATTCCCCGCCCGGAGGCGGAGTTATCCATACGTTTGCCTCGGCCGAAATATGGCAGCCCACCTGCAAAAACAGCGCTCCTATTGTGTTGTGGTAGGCGCAACATATTTCAGAATCAGTTTCACCCAAATTCTGTACAGACAGGGCGGAGTAGTGAACGCTTTCTCCGGGTACAATGGCGTCTATCTTTTTAAACAGCAAGGGCATGGCGCTGTCAGGACTCTTCATCTCGGAAAAGGACCATGCCGCCCCGCTTTCCTCGTCAATGCCGCTTTTCTTGTATTCCCATTTTAGGCTGGCAGTCCAGCCGTGGGGCGGCATGGTAAGTCCGTTGATGATGTGGCCGGGACCGAAATTCGGGGCGCAGGGGAAGTTGCCCGCTATATTGTACAAGAGGGCGGACTTCCAAAAACTGCCGTCTTTTTCGTCAATGTACGGCCTTCCCGAATTGGAACGAAACCACGGCTGCCAATGCGCGTTAATCTGCCGCCTGTCCTGCACACTGCAGAGAAGCGGTACCATGCCGCCTATATCGTCAACCTGTACGCGCAACGTAGCGTTTTCAAGAAACGACGCCTCCCGTCCGCCTATTCCCTTGACCCGCGAGACCAAGGCTCGCTCATTACAGTTTGTCATGGACTAACTATAGACGATAATGTCTAGTTTGCAAAGCGGGGTTATTCCCAGCCAGTCATCTTATCGCTGTCCAGAACATCGCATAGTATCCCATAAAGCATATCTTTGGAAATCTCACTTAAGCTCCAGACAGGGTGAAGCGCCAAAGAACCGCGCTAGGCTTTCGTTGTAGAGGCGGCCTGAAACCGCCCGGTGGGGGAGTGGGGTAAAGCGGATGGCGGCTTCTCCGGGGAGAAGATCCCGTATCAGTGTATCGGCGATGACCCACTTGAGTTCCGGTGCGGACAGGGCGTCACGGGCATCGTCTTCACCGGCAAAAAGATAATCGCCGGGGCGGAGGAATTCCCTCCCTTGGGAAAAGAAAGTCCCTACACTCACCGGGCCAGACGCGCCTTCGGCTTCGAGGTGTGAACGGAGGGAGGAGCAAAACAAGGCTTCCCCCACTATCAAAGTACGAGGCTTTT
>JAIRMY010000003.1 GCA_031258335.1 Spirochaetaceae bacterium
AAGATGACCGCGACTTCGGTATCCGCGGACAAAAGCCGGGCAAGCTGCTCATCCTCATGCGCCGCCAGCCTCTTCTTCCGCGTAGCGCCAAACGCGCAGACCCGCGCATTAACCAGCCTGAGAGTCTTTACCTCTCTGAAATAATCGGCATCCTTTGGGTTGCTTCCGGGGTTTCCCGCCTCTATCCATGAAACGCCAAGCTCGTCCAGCGCTTCGGTTATCGCCAGTTTATCACGTACTGAAAAGCTAATTCCCTCTCCCTGCGCCCCGTCGCGCAGGGTATTATCAAATATTTCAACATCTTGCGTCATAATATTTACATCTCCTCCACCGGCTGCCCCCCCCCCCCCCGTACCGCGTCAGCGTTTGGCGCCGTATTTTACCTCCATGAATACGCTGTAAATCTTATCACGCAGGTTTACCGCGTTTATCGGCTTTACGATATAGCCTTTTGCGCCGAGTTTGGTAGCCTTTGAAACATTCATAAGCTGGGAGTTGGAGCTTATCATTAAAACAGGTATATCTTTCAGTTCTTCTTTGTTTTTCAGATAAGCCAAGAAATCAAGTCCCGACAATTCGCCCGGTAATTGTAAATCCAGCAGAATTAAATCGGTTTTTTTTGAGTTTAGAATCACATTTGCCGCGGCTATAGACTTTGCAAGATGAACCTCGTAAGTATCGCCCAAAATCTCGTTGATAAGCGTAAGTATTTCAGGCGAATCGTCAACGGCGACTATCGTATACTTTGAATTTTTACTTTTCTCCGGCATATAAAAACCCCTCAATCTTTTGTTTTGCAATATCGTAATCAAAATCCGCCGCCAGGCGGGATAATTCGCCGATAAAACCGTCGGTTTTATCATCAAACGACAGTTTACATAATTCACCGCATATTTCGTTCACTGAATTGGCGTACCCGGTTTCCAGTGCGGTTTTCAATTCCTCCAGTTTATTCAAAAGAAAAGCCGCGTTTCCCGCGTCTGTTTTGAAATCGCTTTGCCGCCGCCGGGCCGCTCCGTCTGGTTTTACCGCGGCGGGGAGCGCATCAAAGAACGCCTTACATTCTTCGACGAACGGTTTAGTTTCGTTTACGCAGGTTTCAGAAAAGCCCGAATTTGCCGTTTTAGCGTCCGCCGATGCAAACTCAAGTTTCTTGGCCCATTCCGACAGGGACTTTACGCCGAGCGTGGCAAAAACCCCTTTTAGCGCATGAACTTTTATATTATATGCGTTAATGTCTTTTTTTTCAAGAATTTCAGGCAGGGCGAGGGTTGACGCGGCAAAACCCGAACAGTACTGTTTTATGACTTTGATATACGCGGCGGCGCTGCCGGTATGGGTTATCCCGTCTTCCAAATCAATTTCTTTAACACCGCGTAGTTGCTCAAAAACAGGATAGCCGGAATCTTTGCCGCCCTTATCCGGTTTTTTTACGGAGTACTCTATTTTTTCTGGCGGGAGCCACAGCGCCAATTTGGCGTTCAGGGTTTTTGCTTCTATAGGTTTGCTTATAGAATCATTCATCCCCGCGGCGATAAATTCTTCACGGGCTCCTATTACCGCGTTTGCGCTTAAAGCTATGATGGGCATTTTGCCGAACCATGGGTCTCCAGTTTTTTCCTCAAGCGCCCTTATACAACGCGCCGCGTCAATGCCGTCCATTTCAGGCATCATCTGATCCATGAATACAATGTCGTACTTTGTTTTTTTTGCCTTTTCCAGCGCTTCCATGCCGCTCAACACGGCATCCGCCTCTATGTTGTGCAGCGCGAGAAAACCGGACGCTACGGTAAGATTTTCCGGCATATCATCAACGACAAGCGCTTTAACGCGCTCGTCTTTCTTTACCGTCACAAAATCACAGTTTTTTGAGGCCTTGCGTAATTTTTCGACATTGAGCAGCGTGGGGTTGCCCTCGGTGAGCGGAAGCCGGACTGTAAATACTGAACCCTTGCCGTACTCACTCTCTACACTGATGCTGCCTTCCATCATGTCCACGAGCCTCTTGCATATAGCGAGCCCCAGCCCCGTCCCTACTATGCCGCGGTTTTTCCGCGCATCAAGCTGTTGAAACGCGCTGAACAACCTTGAAACCTCCTCTTTTTTGATGCCTATGCCGGTATCTTTTACCCGTATCTCTAAATAAGGCTTATCATTTTCTATTGTTTTAGTTACGTCTATATCAATGGAACCTTCGCGCGTATATTTGATTGAATTGCTGATAATATTTGTAAAAAGCTGACGCACACGAATTTCATCACCGTAAAGGACTTCTGGAATATCGCCTGCGATACGCGCGTTAAAGCTGATTCCTTTTTTTTCCGCGGCGAATTTAAGCATGGATGAGACCGTATCGACCAGCGTCCTGATGTTGTAATTCACGGGCAGAACTTCCAGCTTGCCCGCTTCTATCTTTGAAAAATCCAAAATATCGTTTATCAGCTTTAGCAGCGTTTTTGACATATTTTGTATTTCCCAGAAAAAATTCTTTTGTTGTTCGTTTAAGTTTTCAACCGGTATGAGTTCACTCATGCCTATGATAACATTCATCGGGGTGCGCAGTTCATGGCTCATAACCGCCAGAAAATCGCTTTTTGCCTTTGAAGCGGCTTCCGCCGCTTTTGCTTCGAGTTCGAGCATACGGTTTTCTTCGTTTGCCTTACGCGCCGCCATCTCGTGCTTGCGCAGTTCGCGAAGATCGTCAGCGTAAACAGCCACACGAAAATAATTTTTCCACGGCATTCTGACAAAAGTCGCCTCCAGCGGCGCCATTTCTCCGGAGCCAAGTATGCAGTTCCATTCGGTTCTCACCGAGCCGTTTTCGAGCGCCGCTTTTATGAGACTCCTCCATTTGACTATACTCGGAACGCCGTCATCCTGAGTCTCTGCGCAGCGGTTGAAAAAATTATCCGTGCTTACCTCATCACTGTTCAAATCCAGGAGTTCCACAGTTTTTTTATTCCATCCGAGTAGCCGTCCTTTGGCTGTCCAGAGCATACAGGCAAGCGGAGTCGAATCGAGCATGAGCCTCGTCCTCTCCTCAGCCTCGGCGTTCCGCAGTTCCGTAGTGTCGTGGCATATCATGATTTCGCCGTCAAATACGCCGTTTTCAGTTATAGGCGCCAGTTGAATCGTATAAAACCTCTCGGCTGTATTTGCCGGGAATAATAATTTTGTATTTACGGTACAGGGCTCCATGCTGTCTCTTACTTTTTTGAATATACCGGCCGCCGATTTAACAAGCTCCTCGCCGCAAAAAGTACCGGCAACATATTCGAATGAACGTCCGTTTATAATGCCGAAGTTGTCTATGTTGATTAAGCGCAAAAATTCGTTGGTGCAGTACGCAAGGCATCCGTTTTCATCAAACATCAGAATCGCTATCTGGCTGTATTCCAGAAGCAGTTTCATGTATTTTTCTAGCTTTTTTTGTTCAACGGAACGCAAGTCGCCTATCAATTTATCCGTTTCCGCGGCAATTTCGGCGGTATCGATTTTTTTCCGCAATAGGTTTATACTGCGGTTCAACTGCTTGTTTTCGTTTTGAAGCCGCCTGATTGTACACAGCAGATCTTCACGGGAAGCCCCCTCATCAGGGGAACCGCTTTCCGGCGGGATTAAGCTTGTTAAAGGCAGGTCAGTTTTCATTTCTTTTCAAAACACGCACGCGATAAGCGAATAGTTATGAGCGCGGTTTACGAATTCACCGCTGTCATTTCTTACAGGGCATATTTCTCCGCCTGAATAACAAATTTGATACGGGGCGGCGTCGTCTATCGCATGGATGATTTTTTTTAATTCATCGTCGTTCTTTACCCCAAGCAGAATGTGGCGGACCAGGCATGAATAAAACAGAATGCCGTTAATATTTTTTTTGGAAGATATTTGCCTCAAGAGTTCGCCCGCCGTTTCCATTATGCCGTCGTAATTCAGGCTGCCTAGTGAAATCGTCTTTCCTTCGGGCATTTCGCTGCCGAATACAGCGTCGCCTTTATCGTTTATGCTGTACAAAGCGCGGGCTATAGGGAGGCTTCCGTCGCCAAAGTTTATCATAAACGGAATCAAATACATAGAATCGTCATTTATATTCGACTCTGAAAAACCCTGCTTTTCCAAATAACTGGTGAAATCCATATCGTTTACCGTGTGAACATGGCACCCTTTGGATTTTGTGATTATTCCGTACTGCTTTTGAAGACTATGCGTCGGTATGGATACCATGAAAAAATCCGGATGTACATCGCCTGACAAGAGTACCATAACGGCGGAATCCTTTTCCGCATCCCCGTTCAAAATGGTAAAATTGTTTCTGTGATCGGCGAAGGGGCTGCACGAAAGCGTACCAAAAACCGGCGTATTGCCCGCCGCCCTGAAAATCGCGTTGCCCATAGGGTAGCCGCCTAAAGTGGTAATCAGCGGCGGATAGGCCAGTACAAGTTCTGGCTTTCCCGGCAGTTTTTCGAGCCCTTCGGTATACGCTGAATAAATAACTTCATCGACATTTTCGGAATTTATCCTCCGGCTGCGTACAACGGAAAATTTTACATCATCCGATGTAAGCACTGAAACGCTGAACATCAGGGCGCTGAATACGCCCCGCGCCGCGCCCGCCCGTGTCGTTATGCCGGCAGTATCGAACGGCAATTTTTTTGATATTGCCGCCGCCGCGCCGGATTGCACGAATTCAGGATCGCAGGCAATAAGCCCTATGGAATTTGCCGCCAAGTTATTTTTTAAGTCAAGCTGCTCCAGAATCTCGTTCACCGCGTCATCTATCTCGTCTATTTCTTCCGTGTACGCCGTCAACATTTTTATCATATCAATCTCCTCTACACGCTTTGCAAATTTCCCGCGTTAAACCTCGGCGGGAATACCCCCGCCTTAGTCTCTTTGGATGCGACAGTGGATTGAATATAGTCTATACGGATAGGTTTTTCAAGTTGTATAGTCTTAATATGGGAAATAACGATGGAAAATTAACGGTATCGGAGCTTACCGGTTTAATAAAACGCAAATTGGAAGACGGTTTTGGGCCGCTCTGCGTCGAGGGGGAGTTGTCTAACTGCCGGCCTTCCAGCGTGGGTCATCTTTACTTTACGCTGAAAGATTCCGGAGCGGCGATTTCCGCGGTGATGTTTAGGAACAGCGCGGTAAGGCTCAACTTCGCGCTGAAGGATGGGATGCTACTGCGGGCTAAGGGGCGGCTTTCCGTGTACGCGCTGCGCGGAACATACCAGCTTGTCTGCGAGGCGCTGGAACCGGCGGGAACCGGAGACATACTGGCGATGCTGGAGGCGCGGAAACGCGCCCTTGCCGCGGAGGGGCTTTTTGACGAAAGCCGTAAGCGTCCCATTCCCCGTTTTCCCGAAACCGTGGCTGTGGTAAGTTCGCCATCAGGCGCGGCGCTGCAAGACATACTCAACATACTCCGCAGGCGGGCCGCCGGTCTCCGTGTGATAGTGTTGCCCGCTCCTGTGCAGGGGGCCGATGCCGCTACGGTAATAGCGCGTCGCATAGTAGAGGCAAACCGCTGGAACATCGCCGATACGCTGATCATAGGGCGCGGCGGCGGTTCGCTAGAAGATCTGCTCCCTTTTTCCGAAGAATGCGTCGTGCGGGCAGTCGCCGCGTCCGCGATACCGGTGATAAGCGCGGTGGGGCACGAGATTGACTGGGCGCTCTCTGATTTTGCCGCCGACCTACGGGCGCCTACGCCGTCAGCGGCGGCGGAACTTGTAAGCGAAAACCGCGCCGATACGCTCAGGGCGGTGAGAGCCTTCGCAAACAACCTTTGCGAAACCATACGCGGGCGGCTGGGGCAGGCGCGGATTCTGCTCAAGCCCTTTGGCGGCGATTATCTTGAGCGGCAGTTCCGCGCCATACTACAGCCCCGGCTTTTACGTTTCGATGACGCAAAAGAGGCGCTGCTCCGCGCCGCGTCAGAACGGGCAAAAGAACTGCGCCGGCGTTTAGAGCTTGTCCGCGCCACGCTTAACGCCGCCAATCCCAACGCGATTTTGGAACGCGGGCTATCCCTCGTAACAAACGCCGCGACAGGCGCGGTAGTCCGGCGAGGAAGCGATGTAAAGG
>JAIRMY010000066.1 GCA_031258335.1 Spirochaetaceae bacterium
GGTTGTTTTTACAACAAAACGGAGGAAAAACGCGAAGATTTATACCCCGGTTGCTTGGATGCCGCCTTTTTGACGGACTCAAGGCGGAAGAGCTTGAAAAACTTCTGCATTGTTTTCACGCCCGCCCGAAAAAATTTGAGAAAGACGCCTATATCTTCATGGAAAATGACGAAATATCCGCTATGGGGATAGTCATTTCAGGGGCGGTTCATTTGGTACGGGATGACTTTTGGGGAAACAGGACCATCATAGCCCGTATTGCCACGGATGAAATTTTCGCCGAATCCTTTGCCTGCGGGAAGGCCGGACGGCTTCCCCTGAGCGCCATTGCCGTTGAAAAAACCGAGGCGCTTTTTATCCACGCGCAAAAGATAAGCGCCCCCTGTGCTTCAGCCTGCCCGTTCCATACACGAATTTTGAACAACATGATTCAGGAACTTGCCGGAAAAAACATCACGCTCATAAATAAAATACAGCATATTACCCAGCGCAGTACAAGGGAAAAACTTATTTCGTATTTATCCGCGGAGGCGCGAAAATCGGGCGCCCCGAGTTTTGACATTCCGTTTAACCGGGAAGAATTGGCTGAATTCCTTTCGGTGGACAGAAGCGCGATGTCTTCTGAACTTGGCCGCATGAAAACGGACGGCCTTTTGACATTCAGAAAGAACCATTTTACCCTCCTAAAAAAATAGCCACTGAAGGCAGAACCCGAAGTCTGTTTTGGGTATGCTACCGCGTCGCACACGCCGCGACGCGGCTTGCCGCTGTCCGGTGTGCCACTGGCACACCGGACAGCGGGACAAGCGCAAGGGATAGCAGGGGCGCCAAAATTTAAAAGTATAGACCGCCAATTACAATTTGTGCGGGTTTTCGCTTAGCGTAACTCCGGTGATTCCCCTTGCTTTGAGTGCGTTTTCAAACTGAATATCGAAATTCCTCTTGATATTTTGTAATTCATGGGCAAATTCGAACTCTGAAATGGCGGTATTTTCATTGCTCTGAGGTGTACCAGGCAAAAAAAGACTCCAGACCTCTGTTTTAAGGACTACAGCCAGCCGAATAAGCGTTTTGTCACTTACCCATGTGCGGCATCCCTCAATATCGCCCACCATATTTACCGAAATTTCCGCTTTTTCGGCGAGTTTTTCCTGAGTTATCCCCAAAATCGAACGCCGGTTTTTGATATTGGCGGATAAGGCCCTTCTTAAATCAAGCTGATCACTGTTCATAGTATTCCGTTTAGAAGGATACCTAGTAATAGCAAGGGGTAACACTTGAAATTATTGGGTGTTGACCCTTGACAATATCAGGTGTATTGCTATACTGATACCAAGTGTTCTTAAAGGAGTTAAACGAATGAGTAATATTTTTGGTCTAGTAAGGTGCAACTATGACAGTAAGGGAACCGGCGCTATATGCAGTCTCGCTTTGGGTTATCTGTCCTCATATCTGAAGGCGCACGGTCATAAAACACTAATCATTGACGCTTTGAGAGATAAACTTAGCCATGCTAAAATTTTAGATATTCTGAAAAAAAACAGTATCAAAGCCGTTGGTTTAACCTGCCTGTCTTTTTACTACAATGATGTAATAGCCCTGTCAAAATATTTAAAAGGCAATGGTATCAAAGTCATTATTGGGGGAATGCATCCTACATTTTTGCCCTATCAAACGCTTGTTGACAGTGACGCTGATTATGTATGCTGCGGAGAAGGCGAGCTTCCTCTGCTTGAATTGGTAAACAACAACATAAGCAATAAATTGAGTTACGGTAAAACTATAAAAGGCATATATTCTCTTGATGAGTTATCAAACGAAACAACGCCATTTGAAAAAGCGGATATAGTTGAAAATCTTGACGAACTTCCGTTTCCTGATTGGGAACAACTGGAACCCGCGTCCAAAAAATACTCTGTACACAGCGGTGATGCAAAGATGTATCCGGCTGTTGGAATTTTTACAACAAGGGGTTGTCCGTTTCCTTGCAAATTTTGCGCCGCCCCTAATTTCTATAACAGAAAACTAAGGACGCGTTCACCGGAAAATGTTATTCAGGAAATAAAGCTGCTAACTGAAAAATTTGGGATAAAGGAAATACAGTTTTTGGATGATAATATCACGCACCGGCGTGAACATATTGAAGCAATATGCAAATCAATAGCATCCCAAAACATAAAAATAGCCTGCTGTACGCCTAATGGAATAAGGGCTGACAGAATAGATGACGGCATAGTTAAACTCATGAAAAAGGCCGGATGGTACATGACCGGGTTGGGAATAGAGTCCGCAAATGAAACTATTCTAAAGAATATCAGGAAATCAGAAACTCTAGACGAAATAAAAAACGCGATTTTGATATTACAAAAAAATCGTATAGATGTGACCGGATTTTTTATTTTGGGTTTACCAGGGGATACAAGAGAGACGATTCAGGAGACTATAGATTTCGCTTTTTCCTCTAAAATGGAGAAGGCGGGTTTTAATATTTTTAACGTGATACCGGGTTCCGATTATTGGGACGAGCTTAGCGGAAGTTTTCAACCGGATTTTGCACGAAGCGATACATTTAATCCCATTTGGACTCCCGAAGGACTAACAGCCGAAGAATTAAAGAGTATCCAAGCAAACGCCATTCGTAAATTTTACATACGCATTCTGCCATTTATTAATCGTTTACGCAAATTAACTTTTAACAATCTTTACAAAAATCTCATGCTGAAATTTCAGGCTTTATTCTTTACGATGTTTTCTGAGACGCGAAAACGGCGGTAAGGCGCGGCGGTGGGCCGCACCGGCGGCGCGCCTGACACGCGGGTCGGGGCAGCGTTCTGCGGCGGAGATGTTCATCCTCATCTGGCAAAACGCCGCAACAGCCGGAACCTTACACACGGAAAATTACTTAAACGCGGACGTCTATACGCCGAAATTCTATTATATGCATTCTTGCGGAAGCTGACGGAACAGCTCCGGTAACCCAAATGAACACGGATTGTCATTTTTGAGGAGGCAGGGCAGTGTTGACCCAGTCCCTATTTAGTCCGTCTGATTTTTTAATCACGCAGACTGAGCCCGCTTCGCGCGCTACGGATATGTTTTCCAACGCTATGACGGCGGAAATACAGGAAACCACTAAATTTTCAGAATACCTTGCCGCGCTGGATAAAAAGTTGGAAGGCGCGGACGAAGATGCCCCTGTCAGGGACGAAGAGCCTGCCGCCACCGTTGAAAACGGGACGGACGATGAGGAGAAGACTGCCGCCGCAGAGAACATTGTCGTTAAACACAACTACCTCATGGAAATCGCAGGCGTGGCGCATGGTGAAGCGGAAGCGGCGGACACGGCAGAGGTTACGGTGGATGCTGAGGCGCTTCCGGTGGACACGGTGACGGATACGATGGCGGTTACTACGGACACGGCGGCGCTTCCGGCGTATACTGGCGATACGGACGGTTTGAAAGACGCCGGCATAGTAGACGTGCCCTTGTTCAACAAAACGGCGGAGGAACCGGTCTTACGTTTGGCGGAAGCCCTGCCTTCGCCGGAAAAAAGCGGCGCGGCGGGCGAAGTCAAAACACCTCCCTTAGACAGCGATGAAAAGACTGAAACCGCGCCGAAAGAATCAGGCGGTATCAAGCTCTTCAACGCAAGTGACGGGATATACATAGACGAAAAAACGCCGGAAATCGAGACAAGGCTTGCTGGGGATGCCGGAGCAGAGGAAGCCGGGGCGGAAATCATGGAAAAAGCCGCTCCTTCCAATAAAAAAAATGCCGCACTAAAGGCGGACGGCGGTAACACCTTGGCGCCGGCGGCGGAGGATTATACCGGTACTACCGGCGTTTTGGTACAGACGGCGGCGCGGGAAAAGAGCGGCTATACCCGGTCGGACGGTGAAAAGAAGCCTAATGCGGAACGGGCAAAGCGGAATATGGCGGGAGGGCGTGTTGAGGCAAGCGGACCGGCGCATAACGGCGCTGCGGAAGGCGCGGCGCCAGTGCGGGAAGCGGTACGGGTGAGCGCCGCGCCCGAAGCGGAAATCACGGTGAATCTTCGCGGCGGCGAACCGCGCAACGCGGCGGCGGGTGAGCAGGGCGGCGGCGCGGGAGGGATGAAACCCGCCGCCTCGTTTGAAACCTTTCTCGCCCGCGAGCTTAACCAAAACCTGAACGGCGACATTGTACGGCAGGCCCAGGTGCTGCTCCGCGAAGGCGGCGAGGGTACGATACGGCTTTCCCTAAAGCCGGAATCGCTGGGCAAGGTCAAGATACGCCTTGAAATGGCCGAAAACAAGATAACGGGAAAGATAGTCGTGGAAAGTGGAGAGGCGTTGCGCGCCTTTGAACACGAGATGGAGTCTTTGGAACAGACTTTCCGCGGCGAAGGTTTTGACGGGGCTAGCCTCAGCCTGGAGCTTGCCGAACATCAGGAGCCGGGCGGCGGTGAAGACGGTTGGCGGCGTCCAGCCGCGTATGCCAAACGTCCTTTTCGTGTCGGAAGCAATGTGTTAAACCCGCTACCGGGCGCCGGCGGCGTGTACTTTGGAACGGAATATACGGCAAAACAGGTAAATGTTTTGGTTTAGGAGATTAGTATGGATATTAACACGAGTTTAAACGCGAAGGAAAGGCTTGAGACAAATCGTTTTGTCAACGAATTTAACGCGAAAAT
The DNA here is from genome assembly GCA_031258335.1 of Spirochaetaceae bacterium. Lineage (GTDB taxonomy): Bacteria > Spirochaetota > Spirochaetia > Treponematales > Breznakiellaceae > JAIRMY01. Next base: position 4,673 of record JAIRMY010000066.1, read on the forward strand.
CACAGGCGGCAAGACCACAAACCAGAGTTTGGGCAGGGATGACTTCCTCAAACTCTTGATAACCCAGCTTTCGTATCAGGATCCGACGGCGCCTATGGAGGATAAAGAATTCATAGCGCAGATGGCTCAGTTTTCATCGCTGGAACAGATGACGAACATGGCGGGCGATTTTTCACGGCTGGCGGAAATCATCACCGGCAACGAGGCGGCGTCTGCTATCGGAAAATCTGTGGAAATTCTCGAAGGCGAAAATACGGTGCAGGGGACGGTAAAGGCTGTAACACGGGGCGGGCCTCCGCAGATACTGGTGAACGGAAACTATTACCAGTGGAGTCAGGTAACAAAAATTTTTGAGGAATGAGGGGGTAACGCTTTATGATGAGATCATTATTTTCCGGTGTATCCGGTTTGCAGAATCATCAAACCAGAATGGACGTTGTAGGCAACAACATTGCCAACATCAACACCACCGGTTTCAAGAAAGGGCGGGTGAACTTTCAGGATATGCTGTACCAGCAGTTGCAGGGCGCGGCGCGTCCGACTGAAGAGGTTGGCGGCGTAAACCCGAAAGAAGTCGGTCTCGGCATGGCTATAGCGGCTATAGACACCATACACACGCAGGGATCCCTGCAATCTACGGGAAACGGCACGGATCTCGCCATCTCGGGACAGGGATTCTTTGTCCTTGCCGAAGGGAACAATCAGCTTTATACACGGGCGGGCGCTTTCGGACTGGATAACGAGGGGACACTGGTAAACCCGGCCAACGGCATGAAGGTACAGGGCTGGATGGCGGAGGATGTAAACGGCGTTACGCTGCTTGAAGTGTCCCGCGATGTTGGAGACATCACTATACCCATAGGCGGCAAGGACCCAGCACGCGCCACGAGCCTCATCGAATTCGCCTGTAACCTGGACAAGCGGACGCCCTTCATACCTGAAGGCGCGGACGAGGCGGCGATACGGCAGGGAACTTGGAATACCCAGATAGAAATTTACGATACGTTTGGCGAGATACACATTTTACAAACTACATTTACCCGTGTGCCGGATACGGCGAACAGTTGGACGGTCGCCGTAGCGGTTGATCCACAGGCGGAAGCGCCGACAAACACCGCCGTAGGGCTTGGCGAAGCCGCGCCCGCGGCGGGAGGGGCCGCGGTTTACACGGTAAACTTTGACAACAACGGCACGATCGTAAGCGCGGTAGACGCGGACGGCAACGTTTCCGGCGGAGACGCAGGCGGGCAGGTCGTGATGAACGTCGCCTACGATGTCCCCGCCACCGATCCGGACGCGGACGGAGCGCCGGTGCGCCAGCTTTTTACGCTGGATATGGGGGATGTAGGCGGGTTTACCCGCGCCTTGACCCAGTTTGCCGAGTCCAGTTCGTCCAAGGCGGTAACGCAGAACGGCTATACCATGGGATACCTTGAGAGCTTTAAGATAGACCAGAGCGGCGTGATAACCGGCGTTTACACAAACGGAACGAACCGTGCGCTGGCGCAGATAGCGCTTGCGACCTTTACGAATCAGGGCGGGCTTGAAAAGAACGGCGATACGGCGTTTGTCGTGTCCAGCAACTCAGGCAACGCCAACATAGGGCCGTCAGGCATAGCCGGAAGGGGCAAGATAATCTCCGGTACATTGGAGATGTCCAACGTGGATATGGCCGCCGAATTTACCGACATGATAGTTACCCAGCGCGGTTTTCAGGCGAACAGCCGCACCATACAGACCGCCGACCAACTGTTGCAAGAGGTGCTGACTCTGAAACGCTAAACACTAGATTAAACTAACGCTTGACATTCAGGCTATAATGTATTACGGTTTGTAATGAGCCTTCGTTGCGGGGGCCTCGTTCTGTGAGGTAACAATGACTAGTTTACGGCTGCCTACGTATGTAGAGCAAAAAATTTTCTCGTTTGCAAAAACGAGGAATCAAACCAAGTCCGCCGTGATTATCGCGGCGCTGGAACAGTTTTTTGAGCAGGAAGAAGAGGTCGATTCTTTTGAACTGGGTAAGCCATATTTTGGACGCTTTGGCAGTAATTCAGGCGAAAAACCCTATGAGGCGGCGCGGGCATCCGGTGGATTGTACGCGGCGGATTCGGCGGCGGGCGAATACGATTCGCGGGGCGGAGGCCGTCTGTCCACCGATTACAAGGGACTTGTAAAAGGAAAAATCATTGCTAAATACCGTTCTTGTTGACGCGGGACCGTTGATAGCCCTGTTTGACAGGGACGATAACTACCATGAAGCGGTAAAGAATTTTCTGTCAAAAGGGCAGTACAGGTTTGTGAGCACGGCTGCGGTGTTTACGGAAGTTTCGTATATGCTGAATTTTAGCGTCGGGGCGCAGATAGATTTTTTTGAATGGGTGTTGAAAAAAGGCGTGATACTTTACGATGTGGAACGCCGCGGTATCTCACGCATAATTGAGCTTTTACAAAAGTATTCCGATTTGCCTATGGATTTCGCGGACGCTACTCTGGTGCTTGCCGCGGAAAAAACGGGCATACGGAGCATTATCAGCATAGATTCTGATTTTGATGTGTACCGTCTGCCCGGCAAGGAAAAGATACATAATATTTTCAGCGGTAGGGATGACGCATGATAAGGGTAACCCGGTTGAACGGGGTGGAGTATTACATCAATCCTCATCAAATAGAATCTATCGAGAGTAAGCCGGATACGACATTGTTGATGTTGTCCGGTAAAATTGTCGTTGTACGTGAAAATCCGGAAGCCGTGATTGACAGAATAGTTGATTACCGGAAACGTATAGGCGGCTTTAAGAACGAAGAATGAAGACGGGCGGCTGATTATGGATTTAGGATCGCTGATAGGCGTTGTCGGCGCTTTGGGCATGATGATACTGGGCGTTGCCGTGGGCGGCTCAGGCATAAGTACTTACGCCGACTTACCATCTTTTCTAATTGTCGTACTGGGTTCATGGTTTTGTTTCATGGCTGCATCCTCTATTGGAGAAGCAATAGGCATATTCAAGGTCATGGGGCTGACATTTTCCGTGCCGAATTTTGGCGAAAAAGGGATAGTTACCAAACTGATAGCCTTTTCTGAAAAAGCCCGCCGTGAGGGGCTTTTGGCGCTTGAAGAGGAACTGGAAGACCTTGACGATGAGTTTATGAATAAGGGGCTGCGGCTTGTGGTAGACGGTACGGATCCGGGCATAGTGAGATCCCTGCTAGAAATAGAAGTGAACCAGATGCAGGATAGACACGCCTCCAAGATAGGAGGCTTGAGTATGTGGGCGGCGCTCGCTCCGGGCTTTGGTATGCTGGGTACGGTCATAGGCCTGATAGCGATGATGAAAAACCTCGAAGACAAGGCATCCGTAGGCCCCAACATGGCTGTCGCACTCATCACGACGCTGTACGGTTCCATGATAGCAAACTGGCTTTTAACGCCTATGATCTCAAAACTCAGGACAAACGACTCAAAGGAATCGCAGGTACGCGAGATGATAATCGAAGGCGTACTTTCTATACAAGGGGGCGATAACCCGCGTATTCTGGGAATGAAGCTTGTGGCGTATCTGTCGCCGGAAGACAGAAAAGAAGTAGAACAGGAATTGCAGGATAAATAGGCGTTTATCCGCCGGGAGTGGGAATTGGCAAAGAAAAAAAAGAAAGAGAGGGCGGGTCCTAGCGGTCAGGAATGGCTTGTAACATACGCGGACATGGTTACGCTGGTACTCTGCTTTTTTGCCGTTATGTTCAACCCTGACGAGGTTACACCGTCGACGATGGCGCAGATTAGCGCATCGTTAATAACGCGCGGCATGGGGTCTAACGTCGGCGGTAACACGCTTGCTTCGGGCCGTTTTGCCGATCTTGGAAACAACCTCAATACTCTGCCCGCCATGGACAAGGGTAAATCGCTTGGCACAGCGTTGCGGAAGGCGGTAAGCAGCTTTGCCCCTGAGGTAAAATCCAAAAAGATGACGATTACATCGGATGAACGCGGCGTAATAATAAGCCTTGCAGCCGATGCGTTTTTTGCTCCGGCGAGCGCCGTGATAAACATAGAATCCACCCGCGATATACTGCTCAGGCTGGGACAGCTTCTGTCTTCAAGCGATTTGGCGGGAAAGAAATTCCGCATAGAGGGGCATACCGATTCAACGCCCATAGACCCCGCCGGGCCATGGGAATCGAACTGGCAGCTTTCGGCGATGCGGTCCATAAACGTACTGCACTATCTGTCTGATCTGGGAATTTCCGAAAAACGCTTTCAGGTTGCGGGTTTTGCCGACACTATGCCGGTAAGCAGTGATGATACCCCTGAAGGCAGGGCGTACAACCGCAGGGTGGATATTATCATACTCGATGAAGCACATTTTTAGGGAGGAAAGAATATGTCTGACGAAGCAGATGTCAACCTTGAAACCGGAGCCGAAGACGGCGCCGCGGGAGGTGGGAAAAACAGGCCGGTTGGTGGAGGCTTGCTGCCTAAGCTGTTAAAATTTATCGCTATAGGCCTCGGTGTGCTTGTTTTCATTGTTACCGTCGCCGTGATTACCTTTAATGTTATGAATAAAGGCGGGAAGAGTCAGACCGTTGTTCCGGAAACAGACTCGTATGTCGCCGTAAAGAAACAGTACTCAATGTTTACCCTGATAGGGAATGTCGCTACGCGGACGCGGGATCCTACGCCATGGAATGTTTCCGTTGACATGATAATAGGGTACGACCTTAACGATAACGCGACGGCGGGGGAATTAAATTCCCGTTTGTATGAACTCCGCGACTTTGTACGGCGCTACTTCAGCAGTAAATCGGCGGGGGAATTGCAGCCCGAAAACGAGGCGCGTATAAAAAATGAGATCAGGGAACTCTTGAATACAACCATACTGGATAAGGCCCGTGTCCGCATAATACTATTCGACAGGCTGGACCTGTACGAGATGTAACGTTATGTATCAGGTAGCGTATAGCTCAAACGGGCCTGAGAAAGATAAATACGGCGTGTTTTGCGTGGCCGGGAGCAAGTGCAAAAAATGTCCGTGGTTCATAAAACAAGCAAGCTGTTCATTTATTGTGCTTGGGGAAAAAAAAACCATGCGGGCGACTATATGCGGTTTCAACAAAAAACCCTACAGTGATATGCGGCATCGTTTA
>JAIRMY010000110.1 GCA_031258335.1 Spirochaetaceae bacterium
GATTCCAGATACTCATCGTTCAAAAATTCATCGTTACCTATGACGATAATCCGGCTCGGCTCGCCGCCGTCCGCTGTCCCTCCCCACGATGGGAAGCGTCCCGACAGCGCCGCGCCCAACACCTTTACCCCCTTCGTTCCGTCTTCTTCGGTGGTGAACATGAAAGAACTCTCAGGGTTTATCGCAAAGTCACGGGTCATAAGCCACGCATCGTCTGTGCTGTATAAAAGCGGTACGGCTTCCACGCCCTCGACGTCCCGCAGTACGAGCGGGTTGGGCCAGAACATGTCCAAACCGGAGAATGACGATGTGATGGTATGAGCGGAGTTGCCGCCTTCCCGTGTTACGCTTACCCAGAACGGGTAGCGTATCAGCCTGATCATGGGAAAGCCCGCCCCTGCGCTTTGGTACGTTATCGTGAGGCAGGACTGGTCAAGGACAAAGGCTTCCTCTACCTCGACTCCGTAAGACCTGAGCATGGCGGCTAACCCGCCGTCTGTAAGCGGACGGGCTTGTAACGCGCCGCCCTGTGCCGACGCCTCTATGCTCTGAACCATGAACAACGCCTTACCACCATTCTGTATATAGCCGTCTATGGCGAGAAGCGCCCCTGTATCGAGCGTATCTACGCCTCCTATCACGATAATTTCGCTCAAACCGATGGGAATTTCATCGCCAGCAGGGATTGTTCGTGTCTTATAACCCGAAACCTGAAGAATTCCGGTAAGGTTACGGTAATTTTGTTCAAGAGTCTTGGTGGACGAGGCTATTATGATGCCGGCTTCACGCGGTTTTCCGCTTACAAGGGCGCGAATCCGGCTGGTAAGGTCGTATTCCAGCGTTTCTAACGAGAAAACAAACGGTATCACATCGGATTTATCCATATATTCTAGCAGAATCCCCGAATAAACGCTTGCTATGGTCGCTTCGTTATGCTCTATCGCCTGCATTTGGCGGGGATAGATGCCGAGCATCTGCATATCGGCCTCAACGCCGTCCTTGGCCGGGTCCCGCACGGTAAAACGTATCTTCCCACGTGAATAGGCAACGTACTCGCGGGCGAGGTCTATTATTTCACCGGGTACGGGGTACAACTGCCGTAGTTTTGCCGATACGAAGTACGTTATGTTCACCTGATCCGGTATATCATCGGCGAGGCTGCGCGAGGCGCGTGATATTGTGTACACCTTGTTTGCCGTGAGATCAAGCCTGAGCCAAAGGCGTCCGCTTAGCAACAGGGCGAGCGCTATAGCCGCCGCGGAGAGTATTGTGATGGTAACTTCCTGTCTCTTTGTCATGGCTCAACTCCATTTCCTAAACAACAGGACGCGGGTGTTCAGAAACAGAAACAACGCCGCGGTGAGGACGAAGAACAACAGATCGCGGCTGTCCAGTATTCCCCGCGAAAAACTTTCAAAGTGAAAGGACAGCGATATGAAGTTTATAGCCGCGACAACGGGTTCCGGCAGGCTTTGCGAAAACGGTATTTGATTGGCAAGCATTATGGCGAGGAGTATGGCGGCGCTTCCCAAGAAGGCCGCCGCCTGATTTTTCGACAGCGCGGAGAAAAACAACCCTATCGCCGTGGCGGCACATCCGAGCAGCAATGCCCCTATGTATTCGCAAAGGATTACTCCGCCGTCAAACGAGCCGAGCGGTAGCAGAGAAAGCGGCAGCGGGACAGTGAGGGCAAGCATACAGCAGAGCACTCCGGCGCAGGCAAGGAATTTTCCAAGAACGAGGTCCCATTCCGAGAACGGCATGGTAAGCAGGAGTTCCACGCTGCCTGTTTTTCGTTCCTCTGCCCAGCTTTTCATGGTTATACCCGGTATTACCAGCACAAAGGCGAGGGGAAACGCGGCAAAATAGGGTCTGAGCGCCGCGATGCCGCGCGCGAAGAAGTTTTGGAAGTTAAACAGCCATATAGAGGTAAAAAGGAGGAAAAAAATCATTATCCCATAGAACGCCGGTGAAATTCCAAAGGTATAAAATTCTTTTTTTGCCAGCGCCATGGCCGGTGTATCGAGTATGCCCGTCCTGTTCTTCATGTTATTTTTCACGCTGTTTTTCATTAGCCGCCTCGCCTGTAAGTTTTACAAAAATATCTTCCAGCGAAGTTTTACGGCGGCTCATTTCCAGAATTTTTAAGTTTAGGGAAACAGCCCAGTCGAATATACGCTCGCCATTTTCGCTTGAATCTGATGCCGCGCCGCCTCTTATAACGAAAGTCGCCTCGACCGCGCCGCCCGCCGCCTCGTTCACCCCGGTAATTTTCATCCCTCCCTCAAAACCGGCGGCAAACGCCGCAAGGCTTTGTTCTATTGATACCGCCGGGGCGGCACTTTGCGGGGATGCGGCCTTGAGAAGCAAGTTCCAGCTTTCGCCGCCCCGGAGATTCGCCGCTATCTCCGAAGGACTGCCCTGCGCCGCTATACGGCCGGCGTTGAGTATCAGAACCTGGGTACAAACGGCCTCAACCTCTTGCAGGATGTGGGTTGAGAGTATGACCGTCTTGCGCCGGCCTAATTCTTTGATGAGTCCGCGTATCTCTATAATCTGATTCGGGTCCAGCCCTGTGGTAGGTTCGTCCAGTATCAGTATGGGCGGGTCATGAACTATCGCTTCAGCCAGCCCTACGCGCTGCCTGTACCCTTTGGACAGAGTATCTATGCGGCGGGAGGCCATCCGAGTAAGCCCGCACTGTTCAAGCGCCGTATCAATCGCCGCCTGCCTGTTTTCTTTGGGAACGAGGCGAGCTTCGGCGATGAAGGCAAGGTACTCCGTTACCGTAAGTTCCCCGTACAGCGGCACGCCTTCGGGGAGATAACCTATCATACGTTTTACCGCGACAGGGTCTTCCTGCACGGAAACGCCGTTCACAAGCGCAACGCCGCCGCCCGGAAAGTGGAAGCCCGTCAATATTTTCATTACAGTGGTCTTTCCCGCCCCGTTAGGCCCCAAAAACCCCAAAACCTGTCCATCCGGCAACGTAAATGACACATCCCTGACAGCGGGAACAGCGCCGTATTTTTTGACCAGGTTACGCACCTCAATCATATGACTCTCCTAGCATCATACTTCCAACATTAACGTTTTACCGCTTAGGCTGCTAGTACCTTGTAACATCTAAATTTTTCCCTTACTTCTTCGCTTTTTTCGTCTTCGCAGTTAAACATTATGGGCAGGCATTGGCGCAGGCGGCGTTATCAATTTGTAAAGACCTGTATTGACAAACAGCAGATAATGGTTTTACTGTGCGTTGCATAGGAGACGATTTGATGGCAAAGGTCTTGTCGGCTTCATCCCCGGATTGCAGGAAGGAGCGCAGGTTACGCTTGAGGGATATTCCGCCCTTATGCCATATACAACTAACGCCCCTATCGTTTCTGGGTTACGAGCGTACACGATCTATTACCAAGGCGGCTGATAACTGTACAGGAGACCAATTCCATGCAGACCATCTCCGGTCTTGTGGATAACCGGTTTAAGCTGGGAATTATACGCTATCAAACGGTGTACGAAAATTACTTTCTCGATTATCTTGCCGATAAAGGGTTGAAGCACGAGCATATCTGGGAGTTCGAGTACCTAGTGATCATGTCGAAAGGGCACCCGCTGGCGGACGCGGCGGAAGTCCTCTATGGCGAGCTCAGCAGATTCATAGAAATTGTCCAAGGTTCTTAATACAATTTCCGCCTTGTTTCAATAGGGATGCAAGCTGGGTTAATTTTTGCAATATAATAACCGTTTTTATGAATATACTTCCGCCAAAAACAATAGACGGAAATGTAATCCTTGTTGGGGACCACATAAAAGTATCGAAAGAAGGACGCAGGATGCCTGCTATAGAGAAACTTCATCAGGAATCACAAAAC
>JAIRMY010000117.1 GCA_031258335.1 Spirochaetaceae bacterium
TTCTGCACCTGTACTCCGCAAAATGACGCGCATAAGGCATGGAACGCCGTACTACGCCTTGAAGAAAAAAAGCTGCTTGAAAACGGAACTCATGCTGAAATCGCGGAAATCCTGCGCGATGGTGGAGTACGTTTTCATAAAAACAAGGCTCGCTATATAGTTATAAACCGCGATTCTTTTTATCCAGATACAAAAAACAAAATAGAAAAATTGATAGAGAATAAACCGGTGATCGAGAAACCGGTGATAGCGGCCCGGGATTTTTTGCAAAAAAAAGTTTTTGGCTGGGGGCTGAAAGAGGCGTCACATTTTTTGCGAAACACAGGCAAAGGGGACGGTATCTGCATTCTGGACAGGCATATATTGCGGCAGCTTGTCGTTTACCGGGTCATAGAAGAAATTCCCGCGGCTATAAGCGGCGCGGCGTACCACGAGATTGAACAAAAGATGCTCGCCTTCGCGGAAAAAGAATCCGTTCCCGCGGACGCGCTTGATCTAATTTTCTGGTACAAAGAAAAAAATGAATTGTTCAAATAGGTTTTTTTACAATTAGGGGGTTTTTACAATGAACAGAACGGCTAAAATCGAAAGAAAAACACAGGAGACGGAAATTTTTTTGAGCCTCAATCTTGACGGGACGGGAATAGCGAAACTCGATTATCCTATCGGATTTTTACGGCACATGATAAACACATTCGCCAAACACGGACTGTTTGACATAGAGCTTAGAGCCAGCGGCGACCTTTGCGTTGACCAGCATCACCTTGTCGAGGATACAGGCATAACGCTGGGACAGGCTTTTAGCGCGGCGTTGGCGGACAAGAAGGGTATACGCCGAGTGGGAAGCTGTCTTTACCCCATGGACGAAACTCTTGCGCGCGCCGCCGTAGACCTTTCCGGCAGGCCCTATCTCTGCTTTGATTGCGGCATATCGGGGATTCCGCTCGTTTCCGCCGAGGCGGACGGCAGGCCGGCGCCGTTCCAGACCGACACCATAGCTGACTTTTGGCAGGGCTTTACCGGCGCGTCGGCCTGTGCGCTGCACCTCGACGTGTTACGGGGACGGAGCGACCATCACAAGATAGAGGCGGTTTTCAAAGCCGCTGCCCGCGCTCTCCGCGCCGCCTGTGAAAAGGATCCACGCGCGGCGGACGCTATCCCCTCGACTAAGGGCTGCCTACCGCCGCCTGTGTACCTCGCGTAAGGGCGGGGAGCCGCCGGCAGGCGGCTGGCTAGTGTCCCGGGGGCGGGGCGGCGGCAATGAGGAATGAGGAATGAGGAATGAAGTTGCCGAGAGGAGGCTTTGCGAGTCTGCCGGGCGATTCAACTTTACGGCGAGGGGAAAAAGGGGACCGACACCTTTTACTCCTTTAGACGTTCTTTTATCTGTTCTGCTGTGAAGCCTGCTTCTACCAGTTTTAGGATTTCCAGTCTGCCTTCATTTCTGCCCTCATCGCGGGCAAAGTTTATGCCGCTCGTCCAATCCGATAGCGCCATCTCACGCATCTGGTATGCGTGTAACGCTTCCTTGCTGGAACTTACCAGCGCAAGCTTTTCTTCCGCCTTCCTTATTGCAGTGTCCATACTTACTATCTCCTCTACCAATTCGCTAGGACTCCCGGGGTCCAGATACGACAGCCATCTATGCAGAGGGTTTCCCTTCGTATCCCTGTCCGCCGTCCTACGGAATTTTACCATGTCTAAAAAGTGTATTTCCAGAGCGTCCGTTAGCATATACGTTTTGTCGTTGTCTTCCCACAAGTGGAAGCAGCAGTGAAATCTTTCACCCCGCAGAAATTCAAAGTTTACTATGTTAATCGCTATCACGTTGGGGAGATACCTGTAATCTTGTCCAGCCGCAAGGCAGTAAACAGTGAATAGTGGGTGAATGAAAAATGAGGAATGAGGAATGAGGCGCGAGCTATCAACCGCGTATGCCAGTCGCCCTTTTCGTAGTGAAGGCAGAAGTCGAAAGCTGTTTTGGGTATGCTAGCGCGGAGCGCCTGTAAACCCGCTGGCGGGCGCGAAGGTCGAGGACGCTGCTTTTATCGCCTATCACTTCCGGCGTAAACAACTTGTTTTCTACGATTTCGACGGAGACAAGTTTGTCGCCACCGGAGGACTGTATAACGGCGTTGAGGAAGCCGAGTAGTTGTTCCTCATCGCCTTTTTCGCCCATGACATTTAAGAAAAGGTAGTCGTTGAGGAGGTTAAGCCCGCGTTCCGGTTTGGCTGTGTTTTGAGATTTGTCCACGAAAAGAGTATGGCGGAATTAGGCGGTTTTGTGTAGTCCGCGGCGGCCCGAAGCGGTCGTACAGCCTGTACGCGCCCGCGCCTGTACGTTCCGCCCATTTGCCAAGATGCCGCCGCCTTTTACGCAGCCGGTTAAAGAGCATCTCCACCTAAGCCTCCGTCCGCTCATTTTCCCGAATCTCCGTCATACAAGAGCCTGTAGTTTTTCCCTGATGAATTCGCTTTTTTCCTTGAGACCTATCTTGCCGGTCTTGAGGAGAATGACGTTGGGCGACTGCGGGTCGGGCTTTACCCTGCCGCCGCTTTCGTTGATAAGGCGGAGCAGGCGGTCAACATTCACGTTTGACACCTTTGTAAATTCAGCGCGTACAATTCCGTTATGCTCCTTTAACGATGAAATCGATATTTCACGGCAGATTATCCGTATTTCCGCGAGGGACAACAGGGACAGGGCTTCAAACGGCGGCGGCCCGAAGCGGTCGTATATCTCCGCGCTGACGCCCAGAAGCTCGTCGCGGCTCTTTACCGCCGCTATCTTCTTGTACACCTCCATCTTTTCCTGGGGGCTGTCTATGTAGCTGTTTGGAATAAAGCCCGTGTACTCAAGTTCAAGCAGAGTCTCGGTTTCCGTTTCATAGTTTTCGTTCTGTAGTTTGCGTACAGCCTCGTCCAAGAGGCGCGCGTACAAGTCGAAGCCTACGGAAAAAATATTTCCTGATTGTTCGCGCCCGAGCAGGTTGCCGGCGCCGCGTATCTCCATGTCCTTCATCGCTATCTTAAAGCCTGAGCCGAGTCCTGTAAAATCGGATATAACCTGAAGCCGCTTCATCGCGTTTTCGGAAAGCGCCGTCCGCGAAGGGTAGAAAAGGTATGCGTAGGCGGTACGCCCCGAGCGTCCTACCCTGCCCCTGAGCTGGTACAACTGCGACACGCCGTACATATCGGCGCGGTCTATGATGATGGTGTTCACGTTTGGTATATCGATTCCATTTTCGATTATCGTTGTTGACACCAGCACATGAAAACCGCCGTGTATGAAACGGCGCATAACGTCTTCCAACTCCTCCGCGTCAAGCTGTCCGTGCGCCGTTTCTATCGAAACTTCGGGGACTAGGCGCGAAAGCCGCGCCTTTACCCTGTCAAGACTTTCTATGCGGTTATGCAGGTAAAAGGCTTGCCCGCCCCGCTCAACCTCGAAACGTATCGCCTTGACTATCTTTTCTTCATCGTATTCGTCTATGAATGTTTCTATGGGGAGGCGGTTACGGGGCGGCGTGGCGAGTATGCTCATGTCGCGTATTTTTAGAAGGCTCATGTGCAGCGTGCGCGGGATAGGAGTGGCGGAAAGAGACAGGCAGTCTACATTGTGTTTTAATTCCTTTAGCCGTTCCTTGTCCCTGACTCCGAAACGTTGTTCTTCGTCTATTACCAGTAAGCCTAAATCCTTGAATACTATGTCTTTTTGTATGATGCGGTGTGTGCCGACAAGAATGTCTATCCCGCCGTTTTTTAGACCCGCCAAAACTTCCCGCGCCGTTTTTTTATCGACAAAGCGCGACAGCATCGCGGTGCGTACCGGAAAATCACGAAAACGCTCTGTAAAGTTATCGTAGTGCTGCTCGGCGAGTATCGTCGTCGGGGCTAGGAAGGCCGCCTGTTTGCCGCTCATTACCGCCTTGAAGCAGGCTCTGACGGCGACCTCGGTCTTCCCGTAGCCCACGTCGCCGCAGACCAGCCTGTCCATGGGGACTATGCTTTCCATGTCGGCCTTTATCTCTTCGACACAGCGGGACTGATCTTCGGTTTCCAGAAACGCGAAGCCCGCCTCGAACACCACCTGCCATTCGCTGTCCCGCGGGAACGCGAAACCGCGGGCCGCCTTGCGTTTTGAGTACAGATCAAGGAGGCGGGATGCCAACTCTTCCGCCGCTTTTTTGGCGCGGGCTTTTCTTTCGCTCCAGCCCTTGGCGCCTATCTTGTCAAGGCGCGGCGGAGAGCCTTCGCTCCCTATGTACCTCTGTACAAGGTTCACCTGCTCTATAGGCACAAAAATTGTTTCAGCGCCCGCGAATTCTAGTTTGATGTAATCGCGCTCGTTCCACAAAGCGTTTATCCGCTCTATCCCCTTGAACAGACCTATGCCGTAATTTATATGCACGACAAAATCACCGGGGGAGAGGTCTACAAACGTGTCTATCGCCGCGCTGCGAGCGGTGTTCAACGAATGGGGGCGGCGGTGGAACCCAAATATTTCTTTTTCCTGCACAAAGAGCAGCTTTAAGCCGCCTAGGACAAATCCGCGCGAAAGCGGTGCCTGTATGATATGAAGCGGCTCTATGCCTTTTACAAGTTCCCTTATCCGTAATACCTGTATATCGGACTCGGCGGCTATCACTATGCGCCAGCCGCTGTTTAGGAGGGAGGCAAATTCTTCTTTCATATAGTTGATGTTGCCAAAAAAACTCCGCGCCGGCTCCGAGTCTACCGCGAAACGCAGCGCCGCCTTGCCCTCCCCTCTGCCGCCGTCCACCTCTTTGCCCTCGTCCGCTTCCTTGCCTCCGCCCTCGTCCTGCAGCGTGGATTTTTTTATCGCAAGAAAAGAAACCCTGTTCGTGATGTTTTTTGTGAGCGCATCAAAGTTGTACAAGAGGCGGCGCGGCGCGGGGACGGGACGCTCACGAAAGGCGCTTCGGAAAAGCCCCTCGTACTCACGGTCAAGCCCGGTCTGCGCGTTGTTAAGCCTCTCCCATTCCAAAAATACCACGACGGCGGAATCCGCGCCCCCGTCAAAACCGCGGTAGTAGTCCAGGAGGCTCGCGGGCTTCGAAAACGCCAGCGGGAAAAACAACTCCTCGTCCGGGGATCTCCCCCTCTCTATGAGCCGGTCTACCAAGCCGCCCGCGTCCTTCCCTGAAAATTCGGGGAGAGAGGCGAGATTTGCCGTCAGAGCCTCAATACGCTCATCGTCCCAGACGACTTCTTTCATGGGAGAGAGGCAAAGCGTTTCCGTATTACCAGACTTGATGCTGATCTGTTCCGCCGCGTCAAACCGCTTAATCGATTCTACCCTGTCATAGTCAAGCGTGATGCGGTACGCCGCGTTTCCAACCTCGTTTCCGTCCTCATCTCCGCCCGTCATCACATCGACTACCTCGCCGCGGACGGCGTACTCACCGCCGGATTGAACGCGGTGGACGCGGGTATAACCCCAGCCGTTGAGCCTTGCCGCCAGCGCCGGGGTGTCGAGCGTATCGCCGGTTTGGAGGAGTACGCGCTGTTTTGACGTATAAGAGGGCGGAGGGAGCGGCGACATGAAGGCCCGCTGGCTTGTTACGAGTACGCGGGGCGGCGCGTTTCCCGTGAGTGCGGAGAGTATTCTTGCCCGCGCGCTCCAAACGGGCGAGGAAGGGGAGGGGGAACGGTACGGCATAGTACCCCACCACGGGAGGAGGGCTGCCTCCACTCCCAGCGAGCGCAGATCTCCGGCTGTCGCCGCCGCGTCCCGTTCCGTGGGCGCTACGACAAGCGACGCCCGCTTGCCGTGCTTGGCGAATGCGGCGATTAAGACAGCGCGCAGGCATCCTTCCGCCCCCGGAACCTCAAGCGGGAAGCGCCCTTCGGCGTAAGCGGCAACGAGCGGGGAGATGGCGGCGGAGGCGGTGATTTCCTCCGCGATAACGGAAAGGGCTTGGCTATTCATCTATTACAGCGGGTATACTGGAAGCATAGTAATTTATGCCCGCCCTGTCAATGAA
>JAIRMY010000188.1 GCA_031258335.1 Spirochaetaceae bacterium
AAGATGAAAACACATACGAATTGGGAACAAAAATCACCGATGAAGAATTCGCTGAACTCAATATAACACGAGATGTTTTTCATGGAGATTGGAATTATATGATTTCACCTAAAATATAACAAGTTATTATCTTACAGTTCCTAACCCCTTAACATATCTTAAAACGCTCTTTGAGCGTATTCCTTACGCCATTTCCACTGATGATTGGATTGCGCTCCTCCCTTGGAACATCTCTCTTTACATAGGGGAGAATTGACAGTTACCCACTTATCCTCAATCCTCATAGACCGTATTGCGGTAAATGACAAACGTCATAAAACTTTCCGGGTTTTCAAGCAAAACACGCCTCCGCACGGAAAAGATGCGGAGGTTACTCATGTGTAACAAGAAAAACACTATTATCGCGTCAAGGCACGGAACGGAATTGCCGGCGGTATTTTTAATGCTGTCCCTTCTATTGCTTGCCGGATCTTGCGTGGGTTCATGTGATGTGTACACGGATTCCGCCGGCGGAAAAAAACTTTCCGGACTGTCCATAGCGACATGGAATTTGCAGGCGCTGTTTGACGGTCAGGATGACGGCGTTGAATATGAAGAGTACAGCGCCGCCAACGGCTGGAACAACGAAAAATATCTTGCGAGACTCAATAATTTTTCCAAAGCCATAGCAGGAATAGAAAAAAAAGGTCCGGATATCATCGCGCTGATAGAGGTGGAAAACAGCGCCGTGCTGGAACGTCTGGGCGGCGAATATTTGAAGGACAGCGGCTACCGCTACAGTTACTTTACCGGGCTTCCCGGGTATTCGCTGGGGCTGGGACTCTTGAGCCGGTACCCAGTAACAGAGGCGCGTTCCCACTCATCGAATATACGCGGCGAAATCCTGCCGCGCCCTGTCGCGGAGGTATGGCTGGAACCGGAGGGGGAGGCTGTCGTGATATTCATCTGCCACTGGAAGTCGAAGCTGGGCGGGGATGCGGACACCGAGGCGTTAAGGCGTGATGCCGCCCGCGTGATTCTGCGGCGTACCGAGGCGATAAAACTGCAAAAACCCGATGTACCCATACTTGTCTTGGGTGATTTGAATGAAAACTACGATGAATTCGTCCGTCAGGAAGGCGAATTACGGTGCGCTCTGATGCCGGATGCTCCTGAAGCGGCAAAATTGGCGGGGTACGATAAGGAATTGGAGGCGGAGGAGGGCGAAATTCCACGTTTAGCCCAGGACTTTCTTGTGTTAAGCACGGAAAAACCGCCGCAAAGCGCGTTTTTTACCGGCGCGAACGGCATTTTTTACACGCCGTGGAACACGGAACTGGAAAAAGGCTCTTATTTTTACGGCGGAGGATGGGAAAGCATAGACCATTTCCTGTTGTCCGCGGCTTTTTTCGATTCGGCAGGCTGGGAATTCAAAAACGCCACGGTAATAGACTCGGAACCCTTTGTAAACTCCAAAGGCGAACCGAATCTGTACAACACCCGCACAGGTTCCGGACTGAGCGACCATCTTCCGCTTCTGTTGACCTTGACGAAAATCGGCGGCTAAACTCTTACGGAGAACGGGGGCTGGGAGAACCGCGTCCGCGGTTCTCCCAGCCCCCGGAGCTTACTTTTACCGCGCTTTATGGTATAATTACGGTAGAATGTTGAAGCAATCTCGAAGGAAGCATATACTGCGCCGGAGTTTTTTTTGTTCGCTGGCGCGGCTGATGTTAAAACCACTGTGGAAAACTTATTTTCCGGCGATAAAATCTATACTTTGTAATTTTTTTTGTTTGCAGTACAAGGCCGTTTTGTTTCCCAAGACGGCCCGTGTTTCGCGGGTTGACCACCCGCTGGATGAGCGTATTCCGTTTACCCCGTCGTGGATAAAGGTATACATGGATTTTTCGCCTTTTTGGATACGCACTCAGGCCTTTCTCTCCTGCGCATTTGGCGCGGCGGCAAATCCCCATATAGCCTGTTTTGTACGCGGCATAGGCGAACTGTACGCGTACGCCGCCGTCGTTTACCAACAGAATTTTTCGACAACGCGGCGGCCTTTCTATCTGGGAAAACCGGGGTTTATTTCTATACATATCCTTGACCCGCATCTCATGTGCATACCATCGCTGCACGTCATGGTAGTGATAATGACGTACACAAAGATGCGGCAGGTTTTGGAGATTTTGGACTCCAAAAATGAATACGCCGGGGAAATTGAGCTTGTCCGCCGCCGCGCTCTCGATATAACCGAGTCGATTCTCTACGTTAAGCAGCACAGCATAAATTGTATAGCGGCCGCCCTCTACGCGATGACGTGTTTTGACAGGAATCTCTTTCCGCAAAGCGAGGCGCATGATTTTGTAGACGGGCTTTTTGCCGGCGGCGGGTCTGTTTCCCCCCCATCATCCACGGCTATAAAGAAGCATATCCTGGATTTGTACCATACTTTTCTCGAGGCAAGGCTGAAATGCAAGAGTTGGGAAGGCCCGTTGCTGGATTTTTTGGCTAACGCCGGTATGATGAACCAAGACCAAGCTGATTCCGGTACTTTGAGACGGTACGGCGAGCCAGCTTGACGCCGCGTTTTGCCAGTTGAAAGACTATCTCCTGGTCGGAAAGCCGCGGCCCGGAACGGGTGATTTCGGATTTAAGTATCTCGCGTATCATTTCTTTCACGCCTTGCTGGGAGTAACGTGAGCCGGAAGAACCCGCTACGTTTATCGAATTGCTAAAAAAATGGCGGACTTCAAAGACTCCCCATTCGGTTTGCATAAACTTGCCGTTTGCCGCTCGTGAAACTGTTGTCTCGTGTACATCAAGTTCCAACGCTATGTCCCGCA
>JAIRMY010000211.1 GCA_031258335.1 Spirochaetaceae bacterium
GGGGGAATAATGGCTCGTATTGCAGGCGTTGACTTACCTAACAAGCATGTTGATATTGCTTTGACTTATATATTTGGCATAGGCAGAGCAAGCGCGGAACAAATTTGTGAAAAAACAAAGATAGACGCTAAACGTTTGATAAACGATCTTTCCGCCGAGGAGTTGAACGAACTTCGTCGGTTGATTGAGAATGATTACAAGGTGGAGGGTAGACTCCGGACGGAGGTTGCGTTAAACATCAAACGGCTTATGGATATAGGCTGTTACCGCGGGTTGCGGCATAGAAAAGGCTTGCCCCTTCGCGGACAGAGAACGCGGACTAACGCGCGTACCCGCAAAGGTAAAAAGAAAACTGTCGCGGGTAAAAAGAAATAAAAACGGTTTGGAATTTTCGAATTCTATACCGTCAATATATTGCAGGAGGAAGGATGAGCGGAGGACAGTGTGGCTGCTAACGTTAAAAATAAAAAGAAAAAGGAAAAGAAGTCGGTATATGAAGGCAATGTTTATATACAGGCGACCTTTAACAATACTATTGTAACCATTACCGATTTAATGGGAAACGCTATTTCATGGGCGAGTTCCGGCGGTCTTGGTTTTAGGGGAGCAAAAAAGTCTACGCCGTTTGCGGCGCAGACCGTTACAGAAACAGCCGCTCAAAAGGCTATTCAGTCGGGCCTGCGGGAAGTTCACGTTTATGTGAAAGGTCCCGGCATGGGTAGAGAATCTGCTATACGTCAGCTTGGCGCGCTTGGGATGAAGGTTAAATCAATTAACGATGTAACGCCTATTCCGCATAATGGCTGTAGGCCGCGTAAAACACGACGTATATAAACGGGGAAAATCATGGCAAGATACACAGGTCCGGTTTGCAGAATGTGCCGGACAGAACAAAAAAAATTGATGCTCAAAGGTGACCGATGCAAGAGCGATAAATGCGCCGTCAGTAAAAAACGCGCGGCGCCCGGAAAGGATCCTAAAGGGAGGCCGTCCAAGAAATCGGACTATGCCGTACAACTGCGTGAAAAGCAAAAGCTCAAAAGGGTTTACGGGATGCTGGAAAAGCAATTTAGCCTCTTTTTTGAACGCGCACAGCGTATGCCCGGTATTACCGGTGAAAATCTTTTTTTACTTTTGGAACGCCGTCTGGATAATATTGTTTACCGCCTGCGTTTTGCATCAAGCCGGAAAGAGGCGCGCCAAATTGTTTTGCACGGTCATGTTTTGGTAAATGGAAAACGAATAAATATCCCATCGTACCTTGTTAAAGCCGAAGATACTATCGAGATAAAAGAATCAAGCCGGAATCTTGCTGTAATCAGGGGCGCGTTGAAAGAATATGGAAAATCGGGGGTAATGCCCTGGTTGCAATTAGATCCCGATATGCTCAAAGGGAAGCTGCTGGCTTTCCCAAGAAGAAGTGATATAACGGATCTTTCAGACATTAAAGAACAAATGATAGTGGAATACTATTCCAAGTAAGGAAGTAAGGAGTCTTTATGGCCCGTAAAAATCTGCTTAAGGGTTTTAAAAAACCGAAAGGACGGACATTTGAAATCGCTGAGCTAAGAAAAGATTATGGAAAATTTATAGCTTCTCCCTTTGAACCGGGTTTTGGCACGACTATAGGCAATACTTTACGCAGGGTGCTTTTATCATCAATTCAAGGTTATGCGGTCACGGCGGTTAGAATCGTTTCGTACAATAATGACGGGACGGCGCATAATATATCAAGCGAATTTGAACTTATACCCAATGTCGTTGAAGATACACTTGAAGTGCTGAATAACCTTAAACAGGTATGTTTTAGGCTGCCGGATGATATTGACCAAAGTACAATTGCATTTGAATGGTCGGGGAAGCATATTATTAAGAGTGAACATTTTGAGAAAGCCGGATCACTTGAAGTTTTGAATCCGGAACTTCATGTTATGACTCTTACGGATGATGCCCATATCGAGATGGAATTACATATAGAGATGGGGCGCGGTTACACTCCTTCCGAGAATAACGCCCAGCATATCGAAATTATAGGCACTATACCTATGGATTCGATTTTTTCTCCGGTCAAAAAAGTTAAATACAATGTTGAACCCGTCAGGGTAGGACAGCGCAACGATTACGATAAACTTATCATTGAAATTTGGACGAACGCCACGATTGGGCCGGAGGAGGCGCTGATCGAAGCCGCCAAGATAGCCAAGGAACATATTGCGCTATTTGTCAATATCGAGGAAACTTTGTTTAGCGAAGATGAAGAATCCGATGAAGGCGATGAACGTATACGACAGTTGATGAGCACCCCCGTTGAGGAACTTGAGTTGTCTATACGCTCGTCCAATTGCCTAAAAGTTGCCAACATAAAAACGATCGGCGAACTGGTGCGAAAGACAGAAGACGACATAAATCAAACCCGTAATTTCGGCAAGAAGTCATTGCAGGAGATAAAAGAGAAATTACAGGAATGGGGATTAACGCTTGGCATAACAAGTACCAGTGAGCTGAAAAGCGCGTTGAAAGGCGTGAGAAAAGGATAGTACCGATGAAACACCTACGAGGTTTTAACCCACTTGAGAGGATGGCCGCGCATCGTAAAGCGATGGTGCGTAGCATGATGACATCCCTGTTCAACAAGGAACGGATAAAAACAACAAAAGCTAAAGCGCTTGAGGTGAGGCGTTTTGCCGAAAAGTTAATCACCCGCGCAAAAGTAGATTCTGTTCATAACAGGCGTATAGCTTCGAGCCGCCTTTACGATGAGGGCATAGTCGCAAAACTGTTTACCGAGATAGGGCCGCGCATGAAGGACAGAAACGGCGGCTATACGAGGATAGTTAAACTGGGGCGGCGTTATGGCGACGCCGCCGAAATTGTAATCCTTGAACTGGTCGATTACAAACTGGACAGCGAAAAGAAAAAAGCCGAAACCGCGGCAAAGAAAAAGAAGGGGAGAAAAAATGTCCAAAGCGCATAGGGGAAAAGGAATTCGGGAATTGTTCCATAGAGGCCGCGGCGTATGTCCTGTCTGCGGCAGACTCAATGTGAAAACGCTTTATGAACAGGATAAAGGCGAGACTAAAATAAAAATTTGCAAAATATGCAGGGCCGCTGTTAAGCACGGTAAAAAGAGCGTCTGAGTGTTATTCGCGGCGGGGTCTAACGCCCCGCCGCCTGGTAATAATGCGCCAAAAAAATGAAAAACACCGTTAAAACCATGTCAATCGTTGAATTTTTCGAAACCGGAATACCTGCCTTTAATTGACAAGCCGCTTCCTTCTCCAAGCGGGCTATGCTACACTAAGTACATGACCGCATATAAACCGCCATGCGATATTTCACGTGAGCAAGCATGGGAATTATTGAATCAGTATAACAAGGATCCTTTCCACCTGCAACACGCTTTAACCGTTGAAGGCGTGATGAAATGGTTTGCAAACGAATTGGGATACGGCGGCGAAACCGAATTCTGGGGCAATGCCGGACTCTTGCACGACATTGATTTTGAAATGTACCCCGATCAACACTGCCTAAAAGCGCCTGAGCTTTTAAGGTCAGGCGGCGCAAGCGATGCGCTGATACACGCGGTTTGCAGCCACGGCTATGGGCTCACCGTTGATATAAAACCGGAACACGAGATGGAAAAGGTTTTGTACGCCGTTGACGAACTAACCGGCCTTATATGGGCGGTGGCGATAATCCGTCCCTCCAAAAGCGTCCAAGATCTGGAAGTTAAATCGGTAAAGAAAAAATACAAGTCACCGAATTTCGCCGCCGGATGTTCCCGCGAGGTAATCGAAAAAGGGGCGGCCATGCTCGGCTGGGACCTGGATACGCTGATAGAAAAAACCATCCTTGCGATGCGTTCGCTCCCTCAGGAAAATTGAAAATGGAGAGGCCTGCGAATTAACACGGACAACCCGCGTAAAAAAAGAGGCGGCGCCGAACGGCCCCGCCCCTTCATAAAAATACCGGTTTAAGCGGTCTCTAGCCCGCCTTGTCCGTGATACGCATGTTCCGCCTTATTTCCTCGTACAAACGGCGAACCTCGTTCTCAGCCGCCGCCTGGTCTTTAATGTTTTCGACCTTGCAGGCGCAGTAGTTGTACTCCGGCGTCTTGCTTATAGGATCGAAAACGCCGTTGGTAAGCTCATTACAAGCGCCTATCCACCACTGGTACGTCATGTACACAGCGCCTTCCTTGACACGCTCTGTAACATTGGCGCGGGTGATTACTGAACCGCGCTTTGAGCTTATCCTGACAAGCTCGCGGTGTTTTATGCCAAGAGCGTCGGCATCGGCGGACGAAATCTGTACCCAGCCCGGCTCATCCTCAAGGTTGCGCAAGGTCCGGCAGTTACCCGTCATCGTGCGCACGGAATAGTGCCCGACTTCACGGACGGTGCAGAGCGTGAGAGGATAGTCCTTGTTTTCGAGTTCCTGCGGTGGCCTCCAGTCTGTTGCGAAGAATTTTGCCTTGCCGTCCGGGTTGGCGAATTTGCCGTCCTTGTGGAGATAGACCGTGCCTGTGTCCTCCACCCCCTTGTCGCGGCACGGCCACTGGACGCAGCCCTGCCTTTCGATTTTCGCGTAGGTAACGCCGGCGAAACCGGGGCATAGGGCTATCAACTCGTTCCAGATTTCCTCGGTGTTGTTGTACTTCATAGGGTAGCCCATAGCGGTTGACAACCGGCTGATGATATCCCAATCCGTCTTCACGTCTCCGGTAGGTTCTATGATTTTGCGTATACGCTGAAAACCCCGGTCGCAGCAGGTATAGACACCCTCATGCTCGCACCAGCCTGTTGCCGGGAGAATCACGTCGGCGTACTGACCTGTCTTGTTCATGTAGATGTCCTGCAAGACGACAAAGTCGCATTTTTCTAGGGACTCCCGCACTTCAGCGAGGTCAGGGTCGGACTGCGCCGGATCCTCGCCCATTATGTAGTAGGCGTGAATCTGCTTTGACGGTTCTTTTTCGTGCAAAACCTGATGCGGTACCATGGTAAGCGTGATACCGGGCTGGTCGGACAGTTTGACGCCCCAGGCCTTTTCGAATTTTTCCCGTATTTCAGGGACGGTAACGCTCTGGTAACCGGGATAGACGTTGGGCAGCGCCCCCATATCGCAGGCGCCCTGCACGTTGTTCTGCCCGCGCACAGGGCCTATGCCTGTGGAAGGGCGGCCCAGGTTGCCGGTCATAATCGTGAGGTTTGCCAACGCTTTGACCACGTCTACCGCCTGTCCGAACTGGCAGACGCCCATGCCGTAGAGAATCATGGAGCGCCCGCTCGTCGCGTACATACGCGCAGCCTTTCTGATGTCGGCGGCCGGTATACGCGTCTGTTCCGCCACGCTTTCCGGTGTGTATTTTTTTATGATCTCCTTGAACTGGTCAAAATCGTTGGAATGTTTTTCGATGAAGTCATAGTCGCAGAGCCCTTCTTCGAGAATGGCGTTCGCCAGAGCGTTGACCAATAGGAGGTTTGTGCCGCCTTTGAGTTGGAGATGCATATCCGCGATACGCGCGGTTTCTATGATACGGGGATCGACGCAGATTAGCTTTGCGCCTTTTTCTTTGGCGCGTACAATACGCCGGGCGACAATAGGGTGGGAATCAGCGCCGTTATAGCCGAATACCAGAAGTAATGCCGCGTCCTCTATTTCTGGAACGCCCATCGTCATTGCGCCTGAACCAAATGAATACTGTAGACCCGCTACAGAAGGAGCGTGTCATATACGTGCGCAGTGGTCGACATTATTAGTGCCGACCGCCGCGCGCATGAATTTTTGCATTACATAGTTGGCCTCGTTACCCGGGCCACGGGCCGAACCTGTGCCCATTATTGCGTTGGGGCCGTATTTCTTTTTGATTTCCGTGAGGCGCCGCGCCGTATACGAAATCGCCTCGTTCCACTCGACTTCTTCCAAGGGGCTACCTTTGCCTCCCTTGCGAATCATCGGTTTCCGCAGCCTCTTGCTGATAATCTGCGGGTCATTCAAATAATCCCAGCCGAACCAGCCTTTGAGACACGCCTTGCCGTCGTTGGTCCTGCCCTGAACAGGGTGTACGTCAAGTATCTTGTTCGCCTCCTGGTCAACCGTGAACAACAGTTGACACCCCGCGCCGCAGTAAGCGCAGGTGGTCTGTATTTCTTTTACCGCCATATATTCCTCCTGATTTAAGAATTTTTTAAGCGAATTTCAGATTAAACTATACCATCGCCGGCGTTAAGACGCAAGTAATTTGTTGAAAGCAGTTTTACTTTTACAGTGCTTATGCTTTAACCGCTAAGGCGAATGAGGCGCAGAAGAAAAAAAGGTGACTGACACCTTTTTTGTACGAGAATGCGGGACAAGCGCAAGGGATAGTAGGGGCGCGAAGCGTCCTTTGCGTAGCAAAGGATGGAGCGATAGCGTAACCCCGCATAGCCC
>JAIRMY010000016.1 GCA_031258335.1 Spirochaetaceae bacterium
GTTCACCGCTATAGAAAAATTACAGACAGCCTGCCCGCTTGGTAACACCTTGTACTCGGCGTCCCGCGTCAGCCGTCCTATCAGAGATACATGATTCATATCCATCATAAAATCTCCCTACACTTCTATTCTTACAAAAAGATACTTGACAAGGTTAGCGTTTAATTTGAAAACACGGTCAAGATTGGCTATAGCCTGCGGCGCGACCCTCAGCGTAAACAACACGTAACGCCCCCGCCTACGCTTGTTAATCTCGTAAGCCAGATCGCGTTCTCCGATTTCATCGGTTTTCTCGATTTCGGCGCCTGCCGCGGCAAGGTCGGCAAGCAGACGCTCCCGGCCTTCTCTGTGCTGGTCTTCTTCCATTGGAAGTATGACCATCAACTCATACTTTCTCATAGTTCCTCCTCACGGACTAAAGATGATCCGCCGTCTTACACGCGCGGATAAGGGGATGGTTAGATGTTACCCTTTTTGCCAAACCGCGTCAACCCCGGTGTCAGGGCGCACCGTACCGCTTCGCGGTTTATCGCCTCCTGCCCCACACCTCCAGCAATTGGTTGTTACGAGTAGAAGCGCTTTACCGCTAGGCTACTTTTTTATTTTGTTATACTCTTAATATCAAAGAGTAACCGGAGGCAGCAGATGAAAAAAATACACAGGCGCGGCAGGTTGGGCGGGATTGCCGCGGAAAATAACGCCGCGGTCAAACTGATGATAGCCGCTGTGTTTTACGGCTTTGTTACGCTTGTATCACAGCCGGTTTTTTTGAACGCTTACAACAAGGAGATAAATGTGTCCGATTCGACAGAGATTGAGCCCGGCGCTTTCGAGGATTTAGGGGACGGCGTATTTGCCGTTATAAACACGACGCGCGGGGAAATCGTGGTAAAACTGTACTACGACAAGGCGCCTCTCACCGTGAGTAATTTTGTCGCGCTTGCGGAGGGCAAGATGGACGCCGCAAAGGGCAAGCCGTTCTATAACGGTCTGAAGTTTCACCGCGTGATAGCGAATTTCATGATTCAGGGAGGCGACCCCCGCGGTGACGGCACGGGAGGGCCGGGCTACAAATTCAGGGACGAATTTGCCCCGGACCTTAGACATGACGGCCCCGGAGTGCTGTCCATGGCGAATTCGGGACCGAACACCAACGGGAGCCAGTTTTTTATCACGCACGTAGAGACGCCCTGGCTTGACGGCAAGCACAGTGTGTTCGGGCGCGTTGTGCGGGGACAGAACGTGGTAGACGCCATAAGGCAAGGCGACACGATAAACAGCATCACCATTGCGCGAAACGGCGGCGCGGCGCAGGCTTTCCGCCCCGACCAGGCGAATTTTGACAAACTCGCCAAAGCGCGTTCCAGTTCTTAGCGTCATTTCCACGTGAGTCCGGCTATGCGTTTGGAGAGGGTGTTTTGATGAACAAATGGCTGTTGTTTCCACTGTTTTTCGTGTCTGTAGGCGGTTTTACAGTTGACTGGCCGTTGAAAAGCGCGGTGATGATAAACAATTTCGGCAAAAGCGACAGAGGGTTGCCGATGTTGGGCGATACATTTCAGGGGGACGGCATAGTCGGCGCGATTGAAGATGGAGAACTCGTCTTTACCGGCGGCGTAAATATGCCGGCGGCAAGATTTACGTCGCCGTTGGGAAATATGGCGGCCTTAGATCATGGGGACGGACTCGTGAGCATATACAGCCGTATGGGCGCGTCTTACACCGAAAGGCAAAAACAGGTAAAAGCCGCCGGCCCGGTCGGGTCCGCGGGGATATCGGGCTGGAGCAGTACCAGTGGATTTTACCTGTCTATCTTTGATAAAAAAGAACGCCGCTGGGTGAATCCCTCGCTTATAATTCCTGTATTGCCGGATACAAGGCCGCCGTTTATACATTCTGTCAGACTAAAGAACAACGCCGGAGAGATAATAGACCTTGCGACAGTTCGTACCATACGGCAGGGGTCTTATACGATTATCGTCCACACGGAAGATACACGCCTTAATCCAGCCGGCCCGCTGTTGATGCCGATGCGGATAATCTGTTCTATAGACGGCGCCGAGGCGGGTTATCTTGCGTTTGAAACCTTCTCCGCCCGTGACGGCGTTTTAATGCTGTTTAGAAACGGGTTTGTTCCGGTTTCGGAAGTATACTCTTACGCCCCGGCGGTCGAAGCGGGCGAAGTGTTCTTTAACAGAGGGCGGGTTACGCTGGAAATCATAGTTCAGGACTCCACGGAGTCCCGCGCCAACTCGCGCAGCGCTGTTTACAGCCTGTTCGTTGAATGAACGCCGCTGTCCGGTAAGACTCTTATCCCTAAGTCCCTGACTCTGGACGCGGATATGCGGATATGCGGATATGCGGATATATTGATATTTTTCTTTCCTCTTGGTAGCATGAAATCTTTAGGCAGGCATGGAAATTTCGTTATTAAATAAGTTGAAATACTATAATTTCTCTAAAGAAGAAATCGCGGACTGCGCCGATGATATAAAATACCACAACCTGCTAAGCCTTTGCGTTGTCAGCATCGTGAACGCCGTCCTCATACTGCTGCTTTCTTTTTATCCCAAATACCATGAGGCAGGCCGCGTTTTCCATTACCTGATGAGCGGCGCGGAATTGGCGCTGTTTTTTATCTCGTTTGCCGCGTATAAAAAAAAGAATATACACGGACCGTTTTTTAAATTTATATTTTTCGCTCTTTTTTGGACGCTGGTATTTTTTTGCCTTTTTGTCTATAAAGCGGGACGATCGCCTTTTTCTATAAGATTTTTACTTGTATTTTTAAGCTTTCAGATTGTTTTTGTTACGGAGATAATCACGAGCGTAGCAATGAACGTGGGCGTCATCGTGCTTTTTTTTATAACCAATAAATACTTTCCCAATACCGCGGAAAATAATATTTTTGCTAGCAGCATATTCGATATTTTTAATATCGCCCTTGCCGCTGTGGTATACATGATTCTTAACCTGTATACCGCCCATGTCATTATAAAAGGGATTATCACATCGAATTCGCTGGAACGAGAACGAAACCGCTTTCTTGACGAGAGCATACATGACCAACTTACGGGATTGAACAACAGGCGTAGCTTTGAGCAATCCGTGGATTTTTACACATCGGTATGCCGCCATGTACATCAGACTGTATGCGTTGTTATGATGGACGTTGACTTTTTCAAAAACTATAACGACTTTTACGGTCACACAAAAGGCGACATTGTTTTGCAGGCTATAGGAACGGCGCTCAAAGAGCTGGCGGAAGAGGACAGCGTATATGTAGCGCGCGTAGGCGGTGAGGAATTTCTGGTCTTGTGGACGGAGAACCGCGTAATAGAAGCGGAACGCATAGTGCTTAAGCTCCGGCAAAAAATTATAGGGCTAAATATACCGCATGAAAAATCATCCGTGGCGCCTTATGTTACTGCAAGTTTTGGAATGTATTTCATGCGCGGCGGAAGCATGGACACCAGGGAAGAATTGTACAATAACGCGGATATCGCGCTGTACAAAGCAAAAGCGGCGGGGCGAAACTGCGTCATACTGCTTGACTCCGCTGACAAGTCCTACCGTCATGTAGAACTCCGCCCGCCTGAAAATTTGGTACGGCATTGAAAACAAAAATAGTTACCTTTCGCTTTTTTATAACCGCGCTCCTGTCCGGTTTTACCGCCTGTGTTCCGGCGGAAGAACGGGCTCAGCCCAAATTAGAGGTAAAGACTATAGTCATCGTGAACGAGGCAGGAAAAAACGTTACGGTAAACGCGGAATTTGCCCGCGTCCCCGCGGAACAGAGCATGGGGCTGATGTTCAGAAAAAGACTCGAAGACGGCGATGGTATGCTGTTTATCTATGAACGCGATCAGA
>JAIRMY010000048.1 GCA_031258335.1 Spirochaetaceae bacterium
CAGCTTAACCTCAACATACTGTTTACGATAGGCGGGGACGGCACACAGCGCGGCAGCCTGGACATAGCGGACGAGATAGAGCGCCGCCGCCTAAAGATAGCCTGCGTGGGCATACCCAAGACCGTAGACAATGATTTTTCGTTCATACAGAAGTCTTTCGGTTTTGATACAGCGGTTTCCAGGGCGGTAGAGGCGGTGGCTTCCGCCCACATGGAGGCCAAATCACAGCCAAACGGCATAGGTTTGGTCAAAGTCATGGGGCGTGAATCCGGCTTTATCGCCGCGTACACCGCTCTGGCAAGCCACGAGGTGAACTTTGTGCTGATACCGGAAGTTCCGTTTGACCTCGAAGGCCCCAACGGCTTCTTTGAACACCTTGAACGCCGTCTCATAAACAGAAAACACGCGGTAATACTCGTCGCCGAGGGTGCTTTGCAAGATACGCTTGCCAAAGATTCCGGCACAGACGCATCCGGCAACAAAAAATTGGTTGACGTGGGTCCATACCTCAAGCAAAAAATCGAAGAACACTTCAAAAAGTTAGAGATGGAAATAACGTTAAAGTACATAGATCCCAGCTATCAGGTGCGTTCATCGGTAGCCGTCCCCGTCGATTCTATATACTGCGACAGGCTGGGCAACGCCGCAGTTCACGCGGCTATGGCGGGAAAGACAAAGGTGGTGATAGGGCTCGTGAACAATGAATTCGTGCATCTGCCTATTAAGGCCGCCGTTTCCCGCCGTAACCATGTTGACCCTGAATCCAGCCTTTGGCGGGATACGCTGGACGCCACCCATCAGCCTATACTCATGACAAACGCATCGGCGGGTGTCAACTTCAGGGACGGCGGGCCCTACAAACCCAAACGCTAAAGTTCCACCGCGCCCCCACGCTACAGCCCGCAAGTGCTACCCGTGTGTGGGTTGTGCCACCGGCACAACCGCACAACGGCAAACCGCAAGCGGTTTGTCCCGCAAATTCCTGAAATTTAACCGCTAAGGCGCAGAAGGAGAATAAGGATTTAGAATACAGAATTTCCCTCCTTCCTTCTTCGCCTTATTCGCCTTCGCGGTAAAATTTTATGCCTTAGCGGTTAAAGCAGAGGCTCTGTAAAAGTAAAACTGCTGGTTTAAGCGGCGTAACGCGCTACGAGTTTTAGAAAATCCTCCCGGCTGATTTCCACGCCGCCCAGACTCGCAAGATGTTCCGTGTAGAGTTGGCAGTCTATAAGCGCCGCGCCCTCTCCAAAAAGCGATTCGGCAAGGGTTAGGAACGCGGCTTTCGAGGCGTTAGCCTCGTAAGAAAACATGGATTCGCCAAAAAATACCGCCCCCAAACGTATCCCGTAACAGCCGCCCGCGAGCCGCCCGTCAAGCCACGCCTCGGCGGAATGAGCCTTGCCAAGCCTGTAAAGAGCCGTGTAAGCGGCTATCATGTCGCTTGTTATCCATGTTCCGGTCTCTCCGGGGCGCTTCACCGAGGCGCAGGCTGAGATAACCGCGTCAAAGGCGCGGTCAAAACTGATTTCAAAAGTCTTTTTCCTTAAAATTTTCCGCATGGACGCGGAAACATGAAGGTTTTGCGGAAAAATCACGAAACGCGGGTCAGGTGAATGCCATATAACCGGCTCGCCTTCGTTGAACCACGGAAAAATCCCCTGCCTATAGGCGGAAAGCAGCATACCCGGAGAAAGATTTCCTCCTATGCATACTATATCGCCTTCCGCCTTGCAGGGGTCGGGGAATTTATAGTAAAAATTTTCCGGTAAATACGGGAAAAACGGGTCAGGCCCGGCCCGCCACCGCAAATTTGTACTCCCCATCCGACCAGTCAAGTTCCGCCGAGCCTCCGCCGGAAAGACGCCCAAACAGCACCTCGTCCACAAAGAAAGATTTTATCTTTTCTTCTATGAGTTTTCCGGCGTTACGCGCTCCTGTTTCTTTCGAATAGCCTTCTTCGGCAAGCCGTTTTACGCAGGATTCAGACACCGTGATAGTAACTTTTTTTTCGGCAAGCTGCGCCTTAAAGAGATCAAGTTCCTTCTCGACTATGGAAATCATCACGTCTTCCGAGAGGTGGGCAAAGCGGACTACCGCGTCTATGCGCCCCCGGAATTCCGGCGTAAATATTTTTTCAACGGCATCGTTCACCGCGCTTTCCTGTCCTATGATGCGCTCGCCAAAACCTATCAAGGTCTTGCCTATGTCCCGCGCTCCGGCGTTACTCGTCATTATCAGCACGGCGTTGCGAAAATCAGCCTTACGTCCGTTGTTGTCCGTCAGCGTGGCATAGTCCATGATTTGCAGCAACAGGTTGAAAATATCACTGTGCGCCTTTTCTATTTCGTCCAGTAGCAGCACGCAACGCGGTTGTTTACGCACCGCGTCCGTCAACAGCCCGCCTTCTTCGTAGCCTACATAGCCGGGCGGAGAGCCTATGAGCCGTGAGACGGTGTGCTTTTCCTGGTACTCGCTCATGTCAAAACGAAGGAGGGGGACATTGAGCAGTTCGGCAAGGGAACGGGACAACTCCGTCTTGCCTACGCCGGTGGGGCCGGCAAAGAGGAAGTTGGCTATGGGTTTTCCCGGGTTTCGGAAACCGGCGCGGCTCTGCTTTACCGCCTTGACAACGGTTTTCACCGCCTCATCCTGCCCGAACACACGGGTTTTTAACTTTTCCTCCAGATAGCGCAGTTTGTCGCGCTCGTCTTCGCAGACGGTTTTCTCCGCTATACGGGCAATACGCGCCACCACCGTCTCGATTTGAGGCAAATCTACGGTAACTTGCTCTACTTCCTGCGTGGTTTCGCCCACACTCGCCTGATTTTTGCCGCCGTCAACGTGGTTTTCTTCATAATCCAATACTTCATCATCACTTTCAGGGCAGTCATAGTCGCCGGCTTCGGCTAAAGCGGACTGCGCGGCGCGTACCTTGCCCCACCTATCGTCAATTTTTGTCTCGCCGGCGACGGCTGCCGCCGTTTCTTTTCCCGTGTCCGGCTGAGAGGATTCGGATTTCCGGCTTTCCACTACTTTCCAAACGCCTATGCGGGCAAAGGCGCCGGCTTCGTCAATCACGTCTATGGCCTTGTCCGGCAGGCGGCGTTCGGTAACATACCTGGCTGAAAGCTGTACCGCCGCCTGTATCGCTTCGTCCGTGTAGACCACCTTGTGGTAGTCTTCGTACCTTGATTTTATGCCGCGCAAGATGTTAACCGCATCGTTTTCTGACGGTTCCTCAATGTCGATTTTCTGAAAACGGCGGGACAAGGCGCGGTCTTTTTCTATGTGTTTGTTGTACTCTTCATGAGTTGTCGAGCCTATGCAGCGTAATTTACCGCTGGTAAGGGCGGGTTTAAGGAGATTCGAGGCATCCAGCGTGCCGGAAGCGGATCCCGCTCCTACTACCGTATGAATCTCGTCGATAAACAGGATAGCCCGTCCTTTTTTAAGTATTTCATCTATGACGGTCTTGATTCGCGCCTCAAAATCGCCCCTGTAACGGGTTCCGGCAACCAGCGCCCCCATGTCAAGCGAGTAAACACAGCAGTCTTGCAGGGGCGGCGGCACTTTTCCAGCGGCTATAAGCTGGGCAAGCCCTTCGGTTACCGCTGTTTTGCCTACGCCGGAATCCCCGACATGAACGGGGTTGTTTTTAGTCCGGCGGCATAGTACCTGCACGGTTCTCTCGATTTCGTCAACACGGCCTATTACCGGATCCAACAGCCCTTTGGCGGCAAGGGCGGTAAGTTCCGTAGCGAATTTGTCCAGGGAAGTTTTTTTTTGCGCCTTTTGCCGTGCATCTTCGTCCGTTTCCGCCGCAGGAGAAGATTCCGTTCTCATAAAGCCTGACACGCCGGTATCGCTTTCATCCAGTCCATGTGAAAGTGTTTTTAACAGTTCCAGCCGTTTTACGCCGGATTTTCTAAGGGAATACCCGCAAAAATTCTGTTCTTCATCGTACAATGAGACGAGAATATCGGCGACATCGATCACTTCGCGCTGGGATGACCGGCTTTGCACGACGGCGCGCTCCAAAACATTGTGAAAACCAACGGTTTGCGTCGGTTCCTTGTTATTTACCGGTATTTTTTCCTCAAAATAGCTCTCTACTCCAGTTTTTAACTGAGTCACGTTCGCGCCGCAGGCGTTTAGTACACCCTTGACTTCTTCAAAGTTAAGCGCCGCGTACAATATATGCTCAGGCGTCAGGTATTCGTGATGGCGCAGCCGCGCTTCCGTGTACGCGCCATTGATTATAGCCTGAGCGTGCCGGCTAATTTTCATAAATTCCTCCACAAGGTTATTTTTCAATAACAGAGACACAACCGTTTCCTAAACCGGCTCAACCTCGCAACGCAACGGGAAATCGTACTGCCCGGCAAGCGCGTGAACCTGAGCGGCCTTTGTCCGCGCAATATCGAATGAATAAGCGCCGGCGACCCCCCGCCCTTTCCGGTGTATATTCATCATAATACGCTCGGCTTCAATACTGCTCTTGTTAAATATACCGATAAGAATATCAACTACAAAATCCATAGTGGTATAGTTGTCGTTCAAAAGCACGACGTTAAACGCCCCCGGCTCTTTTAGTTTTTCCGCCTTCTTTGAGGCAAAATGTACAGGCATCCCCATAGTGAATCAGTATAAACTAAACCGCGCCGCGTAACAATGAGGCGGCCGGGCGTATGCGAATGGAAAATTGAACAACTATACACCTACTCATTATACAATGCGATTTTTTCCCGTATTTGTTCGGCAAGGCTTTTGCCGCCTTTCCTTATTGTAGCAAGCATAAACAGGGCTTTGCCTCTTGCAAGTTTTGCCCATATTTCACCGGTGTTAGCCTTTTCTTTGGTATCGTCATTGGAAATAAGGTTTTCTCCCTTGTATTCCACAACCAGTATGCTACTGTCGCAAAGCTGCGCCAGAAAATCGGGATAAAACCAGTCGATGGACATGGAAAGGCGGAATGAAAGGGGCTGCCTTTCAACATTACGGAGCCAGAATTTGACTCCCGGCTCCTAGTCTATCACCTTCGCGCATTTAAGTTCCTCGTTGTTTAAGCAATCGGGAATTTTAGCGGTCCCCAAATAATGTTTCTGGAACTTGTATGCGCCGCGGTACATTGGTCAGGGAGCAGAGGACGTAGGCAAAACAGAAAATGTCTAACCATGGGACAATTCAGGCACAAGAAACATATTTTTCAGTTTCAGGCAGGTTACAATAACCTGTTTCCCGAACTCGGTTAGATAGTACAGATACGTCCTCTCCTTCTCTTTCACATCCACAGTCAGTTTGTTCAGCCTTTTTACTCCGTTACAGGTGTCATCAAACGCGGATATAAATCCCAGAAATCGGTTTATCAATGAAATAAAAATAGTAACAAAGGCATTTCGTCTCAGCTTTGTTGAAATAGTATTTCCCACTTTCCCGGTCATGCCAGAGTTTATATGTCCCGCTCACTTCCAAAAATGTGAAAGTAGGGCCACCCCGGCGGGCGGGGGGGGGGGTGGAGGGTGGGGGTGTTGATTGTTAGATTGAATGAGTGCT
>JAIRMY010000050.1 GCA_031258335.1 Spirochaetaceae bacterium
CGGCTAGGGGGAAGCCCTTAGGCGTACTTGGACTATACCTGAAAACTTTTTTCCTGCCTATGGCTTGCCGCTAACCCTCCGAGCTTTGCGCGGGGATGCGCCCATAAAAAGCTATAGCGGCTGACGGTTGCTACCAGCCGCGTATGCAAAGCGCCCCTCTCGTTCCGAAGGCAGAAGCCGAAATCCGCTTTCGGGACACTAGTGCGGAGCGCATTGAAACCCGCTGGCGGGTCGGTACTTTTCTTTGTTATAAAAAAAGTGTAGGATAATGCCAATGAAAATAAAACAGAATTTGGACAATCTTACACCGCAGGGAATCGTGGTGGAGTTGAATAAGTATATCATTGGGCAGGAAAAAGCTAAACGCGCGGTAGCCGTCGCGCTTCGCAACAGGATACGCAGGTTGAAGCTGGATCCGGAAATTCGCGAGGATATAGCGCCAAAAAATATCCTGATGATAGGGCCTACAGGCGTAGGCAAGACGGAAATTGCTCGCCGTTTGGCGAAACTTGCGGGTTCACCCTTCCTAAAAGTCGAGGCTACCAAGTACACAGAAGTCGGTTATGTCGGGCGTGATGTCGAATCTATGGTACGCGACCTGATGGCCGCCGGGTACCAGATGGTAAAACAGGAGATGCAGGACTTGGTAAAGGCGGACGCGGAAAAGCGCGCCGAAGACGCACTGCTTGACCTGTTGCTACCCGGTTCCAGTTCCAAAAAACGCCGCGACAAGGAAAAACCTGACGCCGATGTTAAACCCGTTATCACGCCTATGGGAGCCTTCTCTATTAACAAAGATTCTGAGGGGCCAAGCGTGATGGGGACTGCGATTCAGGTTGGAATTCCTATCATCCGAAAACGGGTGCGGAGTAAAAGCGTGGCTGACCAGCCCCATCGCGAGCTTACCGAGTCGGAAAAAGCCGCCGCCGCCGAGGAACAGTCCAAACGCGATACTACCCGCGAAAAATTCCGCGCCATGCTCCGCGAAGGTAAATTTGAAGACAAAACGGTTGAACTTTCCGTCAGTCAGGATATACCCATGCCGTCATTCGGCATGATGGGCAGCGGATTTGAGGAGATAGAGTCCAGTCTTTCCGGTATAGCCGGCATATTCGGTGGGAACAAGAAACGCAAGGTGCTGACGGTAAAACGCGCGCGCGAAATCCTTATCAATGAAGAAGCCGAAAAACTCATAGACGCGGACCGCGTTACCGAAGAAGCCAGGCGCCGCGTACAGGAGATGGGCATCATTTTCATAGACGAGATAGACAAGGTCGCGGTCAAAGGCGACAGGGGCGGCGGTCACGATGTTTCCCGCGAAGGAGTCCAGCGCGACATCCTCCCCATAGTCGAAGGCGCTATAGTAACCACAAAATGGGGGCCCGTTGACACGAGCCATGTCCTGTTTATAGCGGCTGGGGCCTTCAACATCAGTAAGCCCTCCGATCTTATCCCTGAATTGCAGGGGCGTTTTCCGCTGCGCGTAGAACTCGAATCCCTCGGCAAGGCTGAATTTTTGCGGATTCTGACCGAACCAAAAAATTCGCTTACCAAACAGTATACAGACCTGCTGGCTACAGAGAATGTTACACTGGAGTTTACGCCGGAAGCTGTTGACAGACTCGCGGCGTTTGCCGCCGATGTCAACTCACGCCTTGAAAACATAGGGGCGCGCCGCCTGCATACGATAATGGAAACATTGCTTGAAAATATTTCTTTTGAGGCTCCGGACATAGCCCCTACAAAAATAACAATTACACCGGAATTCGTTGATGAACGCCTCAAAGACATTGCCCAAGATCAGGACTTGGGGCGCTACATACTGTAGCAATGAATAGTGAACAGTGAATAATGAATAATGAGCGGGAGCCGCGTATGCCAGACGCTTTTTTCACTCTGAAGGCAAAAGCCGAAATCAGCCTTCGTGACGCTAGTGCGGAGCACATTAGAACCCGCTGGCGGGGGGAAAAATGATATTACAGGAATTGGGTGCGCCTATAGGCGAGTTAAAAAAACAAGTGCTGGAAACTTGGGGGCGTCTTTGAACAGTCTCTGGGAAAACGGATAGCCGAGTTGGAAGGGAAGACGGCGGAGAGTAATTTTTGGAACGACAGCGCCGCCGCTGAAAAGGTGATGTCGGAGTTAAAGGCGTTGAAAGGCCGTTATGAGCCGTGGAAAGACCTTGCCTGCGAGGTTGAAGACCTATGCGCGTTGTGGGAGTTGGCTGTAGAAGCGAATGACGAATCGCATACTTCCGAACTTGAGGCGAATCTCGCCGCTATAAGCGCAAGGTACGAAAAACAAAACATATTTGAACTCTTGCCTGGTGAGGTTGACGGCTCCTCCTGTTTTTTGAGCGTTCATTCAGGGGCGGGCGGGACGGAAGCCTGCGACTGGGCGTCCATGCTTTACCGTATGTACCTACGCTGGGCGGAACGACAGGGCTTTACCATAGAAGAAGAGGACAAATTGGAAGCCGAAGGCGGCATAAAGAGCGCCACGGCAAAGATAGACGGGTGCTTTGCCTTTGGAAGGCTGAAGGGCGAAAGCGGCGTTCACCGGCTGGTAAGGATTTCGCCGTTTGACGCTAACGCGCGCCGCCATACATCATTTGCTTCGGTTTACGTGTTTCCAGTCCTTGACGATTCTATAGTGGTGGAGATCCGCCCCGAAGACCTCCGCGTGGACACTTACCGTTCCGGCGGGGCGGGAGGGCAGCATATAAACAAGACGGACAGCGCCGTCCGCTTTACCCATCTGCCTACAGGCATAGTGGTAGCCTGTCAGAGCGAGCGGAGTCAGACGATGAACCGCGCCACCGCGATGAATATGCTCCGCGCGCGCCTGTACGAGCGTTACCGGCAGGAGAAAGAAAAAGAAAACGAGAAATTTGCCCAGGAAAAAAAGGATATTTCTTGGGGGAATCAGATCCGTTCTTATGTCTTTCAACCCTATACCAT
>JAIRMY010000132.1 GCA_031258335.1 Spirochaetaceae bacterium
TCGGCAGGGAAGCCGGGCCAGGGGGCGTCGTCTATCTTAGGTATCATGCCGCCTAAGTCCTGATTCACCTTTAGCGGCAGATTTTGCGGCACGTATAGGGTTTCACCCTGATGTTCCCATGATATTCCAAGCTTGCCAAAGGCGGCTTTGGCGGGGCGCATATCCGCAGGCCGCACTCCTTCTATGCGGATGCCGCCGCGTGTGGCCGCCGCCAGTCCTATGAAGGAGCCTACCTCCATGTAATCCGCGCCTATAGTGTAATCGCAGCCGCCCAGCCTCTTGCCCCCATGTATCACGAGTCTGTTCGAGCCTACCCCCTCAAGACCAGCGCCCATCAGAATGAGCATCTTGCAGAGATCCTGGACGTGCGGTTCGCTCGCAGCGTTGCTCAGTATGGTCTCGCCTTCGGCCAAAACCGCCGCCATCACCGCGTTTTCCGTGGCGGTAACCGAGGCCTCATCCAAAAAAATATCCGTACCGCGGAGTCTTCCGGCGGTAAAGACAAAGTCATCCGCCACATCAACCCGCGCCCCAAGTTCTGTGAGGGCTAGAAAATGCGTGTCCAGCCTGCGCCTGCCTATTACATCCCCGCCGGGCGGCGGTATCACGGCGCGGCCCGCCCGGGCAAGGAGGGGTCCGGCAAACAGTATCGCCGCCCGAATCTTGTCGGCGGCCTCCGCCGGTACGGTTTGACACTTTATGTCCGCCGAAAGCCGCCATGTATGCCCTCCCAGCGGCTCAGCCCTCCCACCCAGAGAGCGGAACACTTCGAACATCACGTACACATCCTCAATTTCCGGTATGTTGCGGAGTATCACCGTTTCATCAGTCAGCAACGCGGCGGCTATGCAGGGGAGGGCGGCGTTCTTGTTCCCGCTTGCCCTTACCGTCCCGCACAGGGGCTTCCCGCCCTCAATCAGGTATTGATTCATACGCTGGGTACTCCGGTTATCAGTAGCGTCAAGGCTGCCTGTAATGGTGGTAGGCAAAGTCATGCATATACGCTATCTGCTCTTTTTCGAGCAGGCGGGGACGACCTATCATGCGGGCGTGGGCATAGATTTGAGCCGTCATTTCCAGCACTTTGGCGACGCGGAAGGCGGCGTCCATGTCCGCGCCTATGCATACCGCGCCGTGATTCGCGAGCAGGCAGGCATAGCCGTCTCTGCCGAGAGCCTCCGCGCAAGCCGCGGCAAGTTCCTTTGTGCCGGGCAGCTCGTAACGGGCGCAGCGTACCTCTCCGCCGAGTATCTGCGCCGCCTCGTCTATCACCGCCGGAATAGCTTCACGCAGCACCCCGAAAATCTGCGAGTACACCGGATGAGTATGTACGACGGCGTTTACATCGGGGCGCACGCGGTATACGCCAAGGTGCAATTCAAATTCAACGGTAGGTTTGCGCTTTCCGTCTACAATATTTCCGGCAAGATCCGCCACAACAATATCATCCTCTCCTATAATCTCATAACTCATCGCGCTCGGCGTGAGGTAAACAAGCCCGCCGTCCTTGTCACGAGCGCTGATGTTGCCCCATGTTTCAACGGTGAGCCCGGATTTTGCCATCCGTTTTCCCGAATCAACGATTAACTTTTTATACATACACTACTCCTCAATGTGAATTCAGCACGCTTTTTCCGACTGTCCCGCGATATAATCAAGCAATATCCCGTCTTTCCGGGGCAGGGGCAGCTTGATGGTGAAACAGGCGCCTTTACCCGGCTTTGAAACCACGTCTATCTCGCCGGAATGTTCGCGGACTATCTTGAACACCAGCGTAAGGCCGAGCCCTGTACCTCTTTCCTTTGTGGTAAAGTACGGTTCAAATATTCTCCCTATATCCGTTTCAGCGATGCCTATGCCGTTATCGCTTACTGATATTCTTGCCTCCAGCTCGTCCGCCTCAGTGCTTACTGTAATATTGCCGCCGGAATCCGGCATAGCTTCAATGGCGTTTTTTATAAGGTTTAACAACGCCTGTTTCAGAAGCTTTTTATCAACTTCAATCACGGGAATATTTTTTCCCAGTTTTAATTCATAAGTTATGTTTTTTTCCCGCAATTCATAGTGTACAAATTTGACGACGTTCATTATCAGTTCATTGATGTCTGATTTTACCGGAAATATTTCCATGGGACGCACCGCGAATAAAAAATCCACAACAATTTGGTTTAGGCGCTGTATTTCCTCGTTTATCGTTGACGTATACTTGTTGAACTTCGTGTAAGATACAACAATGTCATCATCGTGTTCTTCTGTTTTCGCATTGTTTAACAGCTTTTGTATCAGTTGGGTGTGTATGGACAACGAGGTGAGCGGATTCTTTATCTCATGGGCAACCCCCGCGGCGAGCGTTGTAAGACTCGCAAGATTTTCTGTCTGCCTGAACTTGGTCTCGCGGCGGCGTTTTTCGGTAATGTCTTCAACGGTAATGAGAGAGCCGGATACATGACCGCCGCTTACAAGCGGAAGTACGCAGATGTTAAGCAGGCGCTGTACGCCTTTCCTGTCCGAAAAAAATTCTCTATCGTCAACACGGCAGCCGGTGAACAGGGCATCCCGCAAAAAGCCGCTTATTTCCTTGTCGCGTACCAGCGTCCATGCGGACGCGATGCCTTCCATCCTTGCATCTATACCGAGCAGGCGTTCCGCCTGTGAATTTGTCTTTATCAGAATGTGCTGCCCGTCGCATACCGCGAGTCCCTTTCCCACCGACATGACAACGGAACGCACCAAGTCCAATTCATCCGCGGCGGAAAGGAGTACTTCCCTAAGCTGTTCGCGGGTAAGTTTATCAAATTTTTTTAGCGCGTTTCGGACATAATCTCTCATTTCTGACAAAACCCCTTATAGCGCCGCCATCTTGCGCATCAAAGAATCAAAGAGTCTTTCCAGCGCCAGCGCCGGACTCTGGTTAAAAATATCAACGGCGAGCCGCGCATCTTCGGCTGATTTTTGTAGAGTACGCCGGTAAGCGGCGGCGGCGGTATCCGCCCCGAGCGGGAGCAGCGCCTCGGACAGGCTCACACAGAGCAGGCTTAAAAAGACGCTGAACGCGCCGCGGCTCTCAAAATTATTGGCGGTGGTCAAAATCCGGGCGCATAGACTCTTTGCGCTTCTGGAAACTTTTTCCAGCCCCGCTGCTTCGGCTATCGCGGCGCAATGTTTGCCCGCCGCCAGTATAGCGGAAGGGAGTTTTTCGTCGGGGACGCCTTTTTTTCGCAGCTTCGTGCTTACGGCAAACGCCAGGGAACTCCAGAAAAGAGCGGCGGCGGGGTACAGGACCTGCTTTGGAACGGGTGAAAATGTATCGAGGTACGCCATTACGCCGCTTTCCGCGCCGCTGTGGGCGGGTATCGCGCCGTCAGAATCTCTAAACACGCGACGTACGATCTCGGCGTCGG
>JAIRMY010000170.1 GCA_031258335.1 Spirochaetaceae bacterium
TAAGCACAACGGATTTTCGGATACAAAAATATTTATGCAGGGTAAGTTTAACCGGTGGTACGAGGTTATTTCTCCAAAAATAACAAAGCTGCGTACCATCTGCTTTACAAAATCTCCCGCGATGTTGTTCGTAATATCCAGAAAAACAGGCGACGTTCCCGATACGATAAGCGCCTTGCAAAGCGACTATGTTGATGTGTGGAGCGGCGCAAGAGATACAGCTAAGGCAAATAAATTCACATGGAAATACTTTGAGGAACTTTATTTTAAGCTGGTGCCCAAAAAACTTCAAAGCCCGGGGCTTGAATTGTTCGGCATAGCCGTACTGTCAAAATTCCTAAAAACAAAAAAAACAATGTACAGGTACGCTCCGGAATTTTTGGCACGCGCCCCAAATTATCGTGCGAAAAACGGCCGGCTGACCCGTTAGTCAATCGCCCTGTTCATTCCTATCGGGTGCGGTGAGGGGGGGGGGGGGGGTAGTGGTAAGTCCGCTGAAAGGCGAGGATTACTACTCCCAGCACAAACAGGATGAAGGCCGAGGCAAAGCTTAACAGCAAGGCGGCGGTAAAGCCGAATGACAAGACGGCAAAGACGCTAAATATCGTGGATATGCTGCGGAATATCAGTATGAGTCCGTTTAATACTATAGGCAGCGCTATAAACATAGGGTATATGGCAAACGACACGCGTTTTTTACAACGCAGCGTCCAGCCCAGTACCAGCGTAAATATCATCAATGGAAGGAATAGCATAGGCTCCACGATGTTGTTGATGATTTGCGCACGGTAAACTTCCGGCACATAGCCGTATGGCTCCAGATTGTCGGCAATAGACCGAATGTCGCTCAAGAAAAAGCCGTCAAGGTTTTTTCCGGCAACGGAAGCGAGCAAAAAATTTTCGTAGCTTATCGCAAGCACAAATTGATTCGGCGGAGTACCTTCAGGAGGACTGCCGTACCAAACGGGTCCCCACCTCATTTGTTCGAAATCACGGCTAAGCGCCCGTAGGTAAACGACCGTAAGCTGTCTTTCACCTATGTATAAGGGCGCAAATTTCACATACGGGGCTTCTATTTTATAAATTGGTTTCTGCGCCGCATCAAAGGCGTCTATCTCCAGGGTATTGCCGTAACTATAATCGACAGTTGTGGAAAGAGACGCGAGGCGCATTACAAGGCGGCCTTCCATGTTAAACAAGGGCAGCGAAAAAACAGTCCCCGCAAATTCAGCGCCGAGCCGTATATTCATTTCATCAATGAAAAACGCCGCCTGCGCAAGCTCTTCTGTACAGTTTATTAAAAATTTGTTTATATCGGGGTCATTTGGGGCTTGGGTTGTCAAATTTCGAAAGATATAGTAAGCGCGTATCCAGTCTCCGCTGTGCATAGCTTCGTAACCGTCCCGCTTTTGCCTGTATATAGCGTACTGACCTAACTCGGTGGTGTCGGGCTCAAGGCTTTCTATTGCCTGCCACGCGGCCGTTTCCAGGCGAAACGCCCTCTCAAGTTCATTGCTCCCGGCAGGCGCAAGACGCTCCGCGATAGCCGCGAGGCGATGGCCGTCGTAATACCGTTCTTCGCGGAGGGCGGTTTCCGCTAAACGAAGGGCGCTCTGAACGTCCACTGGGACGGACTGCCCGGGTATGATACCTCTTGACGTGTCTTTTTCCTGAACGCCCCCGCGGTTATACACTATACGGGTAAGATTCGTATCTACAATCTCGCGCGAGCTTGCAAGTTCATTGCTCCCCGGCCAGATACGCTCGCATAGCAACAGGAAATTGGACGCCTCTACCCAGTTTTCTTTATTGGAAAACAGTAAGATTTTTTCTTTTGCTTCGTTATACAGTATGCTTTTTGTTCTTATGTCAACCTGGTAATCGGCGCATATAGGGCGAACAATCAGGGACAACAGGCTGTAGATTATAGTCGCGGCTACGGAGGCTATCAGTTGGGGGCGCAGCAAACTGAGAAATTCCGGGGAAAAACGCTGGTATCGCACAGATTTTTGCGTAGGCGCGCGCCGGAACGGTATAAGCTGGGCGCTCATGAATATGGCCGGGAAGAATGATATGAAGTCAAGAATGCCGTGTGTAAGGCTGTTCCCTACGCGAAAAACACCTATTACCGGTGTTTGCATATACCGCGGCGCTTCGCCTCCGTATATCTCCGCGTAAGGGAAAAACAACCTAAAAATCAGTATTGCTGTTAAAACAACTAACGGATAGGCGGTGCATATAAAACCCGGCGCGCTTATATCAATTTCAAACTTGGATGGTTTACCTTGTCTGCCTGCCATATCGCTCTCTTCAATTACCGTCTTTGCGACCGTCTATGCGGCAACGGCGTCAGGATAACTGTGAACTAATCCGCGGCCAACTCGGCAAGCGGTATAAGATTTGGTTTTTTGTTTTCACCTTCCAGTTTTGCAAATGCTTCAAGCAGTTCCCGGCTTTTTTTTGATAATTTTTCCGGAATCCGCACTATCAGCTTGATGTAAAAATCACCGCGGCGGCCCGCGACAGGCACTCCTTCCTCGCGCAACCGTAAAAGTTTTCCGTTTTGGCTGCCCGCCGGAATCTTTACCTTGACGATTTTGTCGTCAAGCGTTGTTACTTGTAACTCACATCCAAGCGCCGCCTGCGTTATGGTAACCGGTATGGCGCAGTACAAATCGGCGCCGCTTCGTTCAAAAAATTCATGCGGTTTAACACGGATAAAGACATACAAATCCCCGCAGGGGGCGCCGTTAGGTCCCGCGTCTCCTTGTGAACGTATCGCTATGCGCCGCCCGTTTTCCACGCCGCTTGGTATGGTTACCATGATCTTCTGGTGTTTCTTTACCGTTCCCGCGCCGCCGCACTCCTTGCAGGGACGTTCAATCACAGAGCCATCGCCGCCGCAGGTATGACAGGTCGAGGCGAGCGAGAAGAAACCGGCGCTCTGCCGTATCTGTCCCGAGCCGCCGCAGGTGGGGCAGACTTTTTTACCTGAGCCGCTCTCGGCGCCGCTGCCGCCGCATACCGTACAGCTTACCTGCCGCGAGTACGCGATCTCGACCTTTGTCCCAAAAACCGCGTCTTTGAAAGGGATCTCTATGTCGTAGCGGAGATTCGCGCCGTGCCTTGGACCGCCGCCGCCGCTCCTCCTGCCATGCCCGCCGCCAAAGAAACTTCCGAAAAAATCGGAAATGTCTCCGCCGAAAAGATCTTCAAAACCCCGGAAATTGCTAAAGTCATGCTGCCCGCCGCTCATGCCGTCAACACCGGCAAAGCCGAATTGATCATAGGCCGCGCGTTTTTGGTCATCGGCGAGAATTTCGTAGGCCTCAGTCGCTTCTTTGAATTTTTCTTCCGCTTCTTTACTATCGGGATTCTTGTCGGGATGGTATTTTACAGCCATCTTCCGGTACGCTTTCTTTATCTCATCTTTCGGAGCGCCTTTTTGTAAGCCCAGCACTTCATAATAGTCTCTTTTTGCCACAATTTTTCCTAAAAATAGCCGCTGGGAGCAGGGTTGTCATACCCTG
The DNA here is from genome assembly GCA_031258335.1 of Spirochaetaceae bacterium. Taxonomy (GTDB): domain Bacteria; phylum Spirochaetota; class Spirochaetia; order Treponematales; family Breznakiellaceae; genus JAIRMY01. Next base: position 3,531 of record JAIRMY010000170.1, read on the forward strand.
TTTCAGTTCCCGTCTCCCTGCGGCACATTTTTCATATTATTTCTTGTCGTCAACAATTTCATAGTCCGCGTCTTCGGCGCTTTTCGTGCCTGCGGTATCGGCGCCGCCGGACCCGTCCCCGCCGCCTTCAAATCCGGGCCCGGACTGGGGGTTTGCGCCTCCCTGCGCTCCTGATCCCTGATTTTTGTAGAGTCCCTCGGCAATCTTGTACGCCGCTTGTTTCAGGACTTCGATCTTTGCCTTTATATCCGCCGTGCTTCCGTTTTCAAGCGCCTTACGAAGGTCAGCTATGGCTTCCTCCGTTTTTGCCTTGTCCTCTGGATTAACCTTGTCGCCGAGATCTTTGATGTTTTTTTCAGAGGCGTATATAAGCGAATCCGCTTCGTTCCGCGCCTCGGCTTTCTCTTTTTCCAACCTGTCCTCTTCGGCGTGCAGTTCCGCTTCTTTGACCATGCGTTCGATGTCGTTTTCGCTCAAACCGGAAGAGCTTTCTATTCTGATTTTTTGTTCCTTGCCGGAACCTAAATCTTTGGCGGAAACATGGACTATGCCGTTAGCGTCTATGTCGAATGAAACCTCTATCTGCGGGACTCCGCGAGGCGCCGGAGGGATTCCCTCAAGGTTGAAGTTACCGAGTGTGCGGTTCTGATTCGCCATCTCGCGTTCACCCTGCAAGACGTGTATGGTAACGGCGGTCTGGCCGTCCGCGGCGGTCGAAAAAACCTGACTCTTTTTTGTCGGAATCGTTGTATTGCGCGGTATCAACTTTGTCATCACGCTGCCCAAAGTTTCTATGCCTAGTGAAAGCGGGGTAACGTCGAGCAGCAACACGTCTTTAACATCGCCGCCAAGTATGCCGCCCTGAATCGCAGCGCCTATGGCAACCGCTTCGTCCGGGTTTACCCCTTTGTTCGGCTCTTTTTTGAACATATCCTTGACTATCTGCTGAACCGCCGGGATGCGCGTAGAACCGCCTACGAGGATAACCTCATTGATTTCTTCCGGGGAAAGTCCCGCATCGGCAAGCGCTTTTTTACACGGTTCCTTTGTGCGTTCAAGCAAGTCGTTTACCTGCTGCTCAAATTTCGCCCGTGTCAAAGTTTTTTGCAGATGCTTAGGGCCGCTTGAGTCCGCCGTGATAAAAGGCAGGTTAATTTCCGTTGTCTGCATCGCGGAAAGTTCGATTTTTGCCTTTTCAGCCGCCTCACGGAGGCGTTGAAGCGCCATTCTGTCGAGTCCCAGGTCTATTCCAGTGTCCGCCTTGAATTCGGCTATCAGCCATTCCTGCACACGTCGGTCAAAATCATCGCCGCCTAAATGGGTATCACCGTTTGTAGATTTAACCTCGAAGACTCCGTCTCCAAGTTCAAGTATAGAAACATCGAAGGTGCCGCCTCCAAGGTCGTATACCGCTATGATCTTGTCTTTTTTCTGGTCCTTGTTGAAACCAAAGGCAAGGGAAGCCGCCGTCGGTTCGTTGATGATGCGTCTTACTTCGAGTCCGGCTATTTTGCCGGCGTCTTTGGTCGCCTGCCGCTGGGCATCGTTGAAATAAGCCGGTACGGTGATTACCGCCTCACTCACCGGCTCGCCAAGATAATCCTCCGCGGTTTTCTTCATCTTTTGTAGAATAAAGGCGGATATTTCCTGAGGCGAATACTTTTTACCGTCAACATCGATCCTGACATCGTCGCCCTGTTCCGTTACTTTGTACGGTACGAGTTTCATCTCGTTGGCGACTTCGGAAAACCGCCGCCCCATGAAACGTTTAATTGAAAAAATCGTGTTTTCAGGATTCGTAATCATCTGATTTTTTGCCGGAGCGCCTACAACGCGTTCTCCCTTACTTGTAAAACCGATGATAGAAGGAGTCGTCCTGCCGCCCTCGGCGTTCTGAATGACGATAGGCTCTCCGCCTTCCAGTACAGATACGCATGAATTCGTCGTACCTAAATCAATGCCAATAATTTTTCCCATTTTTGTTCTCCTAAAAATTTTAAATTTACAAGCAACGCTGTTTCAAAACAGCAATCCGCGGCTTTTACAAGCCAAATTACCGCAAATCTGCCTATATGATCTCATGCCCGCGCCCCTTATGCTTCCGGCATCAGCACCTTTACTTTCGCCGTCCGCACTACTCTATCTTTCAGAGTATAGCCTTTGGCAAAATCCTCCTGCACCGTAGGCTCGTTCACTTGGGCTGACTTTTCCATGAACAGCGCCTCGTGGCGGCCCGGATCAAAAGGCGCTCCCGCTGAATCGAAGCGTTTGAGCCCCCATTTGTTTTCAAGCTGACCCAGTAGTCTTTTTTCTATCATGACTATACCGTCACAAAAAGCGTCAAAGTCAGCTTCTGTTTTTGCCGATGATGCGGCGGAACTTATTGCGCGTTCAAAGTCATCGAGTATTGCTATGAGGTCAAGCAGTAAACTTTGATTCGCAAATTCGACGGCTTCCTGTTTTTCTTTGACTATACGTTTGCGAAAATTCTCGAAATCCGCAGTCTTTCGCAGGTATTGGTCGTTTAACTCCGCGAGTTTTTGTTCCAATTCCTCGATTTTTTTCTGCTCAGGTACGGAACCGCCGGCATCCTCACTATCCGCAACGTTATCCTCAGCCTGAAACGCGCCGTCTTCACTCGATTTTTCCGCAAAATCCTCGTTTGCTTTAAAATTTTCCGCTTTTTCTCCGGCAAATTCCCCATTTTTTTCATCATTTGCGGCAGTATCTACCGTCTTTTCTTCGATATTCTCTTCGTATGACATAACACCCTTTTTCTAATCACCACACGCTGGGAGACAGATGCATATTCGCACGAAAACCGGCGCATGGTAGTTTTATTGTATATGTAGAATATACGGGATTTACAAAGAAAGGTCAAGCCGCAATTAGTCCCCTACGGCTATAAATTCAGATTGTAAAGCCGCCGCTATGCGGCGGCGGTCTCTCTTTGGGGCAGATTCTCTCAGGCCTTACTTGGCGTATGCTGTAACTTTAATGTAGAAGCACAGGTACGATGTCGTTACTGTGGTAACCAGTTTACCTGCCGACTCGGCTGCCTTTACCGCGGCAACATACTCTTCATATCCCGTATCCACGAGCCCGAGAATGACGCCATAGGATGAGATTGCCTCAGAACCGTTGGACACTTCTTTGGCGCTTGAAATAAGGCCGTGAACATCAGCAGTCCCGCCGACAGAACTAAGAGTAGAACAACTCGTAACCGTCATTCCCAGCGCCAGCATTACCGCAAGCATTACCATCAAATTTTTCTTGTTTTTCATTTTTCCTCCTAGAGAGTTTGGCAACAGAGTTTTGATTAACCTCTGTA
>JAIRMY010000171.1 GCA_031258335.1 Spirochaetaceae bacterium
CGAATCATCGGTGATAAAACAGACGGTAAAAAATAACCTGATTGAATTCATCTCCATAGAGGACGGCGGCAGAATAATCAAGGTAGATGTGCCGCAGTTTGGCAGAGGTATACGTCTGCGCGGCGAGGTTGTTATGATGACGCAGGACGACAGGCAGTCTATCCTGTCGTATGCGCCGTGGCACCGTCAGAAAGAACGGTTTCAACTGATACGCTGCACTCCCTGCTATACCGTCGAAGGGGTGATGCAGTTTGAAAATAAGCCCGTACTCTTTAACAAGGGACGCGCGTGGGGGATTTATCAATGGGAGCGTACCGCCCGTCCCAAAAAAGACATCCACTATTGGGCGGCGGCCTGTGGGATATATCAGGGGCAGCAGATAGGGTTTAGCGTAGGATACGGTTCAGTTGACTCTGAGTCAGGCACTGAAAACGCCTTCTTTGTAAACGGTTCCCTGCACAAACTCGATCAGGTAACATTTAAAATTTCTCCGTCGAACTGGCTGGAGCCTTGGTTTTTTACCAGCAACAACAACCGCATCGAGATGGTTTTTATTCCCGTGCAGAGTCATTCGTATCAAAATAACTTTTTGTTTTATTCGTTGCGTTCCACCCAGGTTTTTGGCTTTTTTTCCGGCAGGGCGGCGCTGGATGACGGCAGTGTACTGCGTTTTAACAACATCGCCGGAGTAACGGAACGGCGCAAAACACGTAATTGAGCGATTAGCCCCTCCCCCCTTTATTCAACCCGCATCCGTATGCTAATATATAAACAATGGATTTTGACAGCAAGCGGAAACTGGAAGCGTATAAACGGAACATAAGGCCGGGGGCGCTGGCAACAGGCGGAGCGGATGCCTCCTCTCGTCCAAAAGACACGGCACGGGCAACAGGTGGAACTGTCCCTATCAAAGAATACGATTGGCGCACAAAGTCCGAGTCCTTTGCCAAAATCCCGTACAAATTTTCTGGTGAAGGCGGGTTAAAAGGGGATGTTGCCGGCGCCGCCGCGCCACGGCAAGGGGATTCCAGTTATAGAAAAGCCGCAAAATTTCTTATCCTGATAGGCCCTGAACAGGCGGCCAAGGTGCTTGCCAATCTTGACGAGAAGCAGGTTGAAAACATTTCCCGCGAGATTGCCGGAATACGCGGCATCACAAAAGAAGAAGCGTCTGAAATTTTTGCCGAATTTCAGGGTTTGCTTTCATCGTCCCTATCTTACGGCGGCGCGGCGGGCGGGCTGGAGGAGGCGCGGCGGGTTTTGCACGCGGCTTTTGGCCCGGAAAAGGGCGAGGAGTTTCTTCGCCGTTCCGTGCCGGAAGCAAAAGAGACTTCGTTCGGCTTTTTGGAGGATTTTTCCGGCGAACAGATAGCGGCGTTGCTACGGGACGAACTTCCCGCCGTTGGCGCTTTGATACTCTCGCGGATAGACCCTAAACTTGCGGCAAAGACTCTGGGCAGCGCCGGACAGGAATGGCGGCTTGAGACCGTGCGCCGCATAGGGCATCTTGGCAAAACGTCGCCAGAAGTGCTTGAAAAAACCGCTGCCGCGCTACGCGAAAAGGCGCGGAACATGAGCGTTTCCGTTACCAATGATATTGATGGTATGGGTACGCTTGCGGCAATCTTGAAAAATTCCTCCGTTTCATTTGGCGATAAAATTATCCGCGAGTTATCCGGCGAAGATCCGGATCTGAGCGGCAGGCTCAAGGAACGTTTGTACACTATTGATGACATCGTAAAGGCGGAAGACCAGCCCATCGAGAGAAAATTACGCGACATGAGCGTCCGCGACATAGCGATTCTTGTAAAAGGGCGCGGGGATGAGTTTACCGAAAAAATTTTAGCCAATATTTCCGCCCGCCGCCGCGCCGAAGTGCGGGATGAAATCAGTTTTATAGGACCTGTTTCCAAACGGGATTCGGAGAGGGCGATAAAAGAGTTCATGGACTGGTTCCGCAGAGAGCGGGAAAGCGGGCAAATTCTTATGATAGGCGATGAGTTGGTGGAATAACGGATGAATAAACCTGACGCGCTTTACCTCATTGACGCATACGCATTGATTTACCGGTCTTACTTTGCGTTCATTACACGTCCTTTGCGCAACAAGGACGGAAAAAATATGTCGGCGCTGTTCGGTTTTGCCCGGACGCTCTTAACCCTGCTTGAAGGCAGCGGAGACGGCGTGCATTTTCTTGCCACAGTCTTCGATTCGCGCACACTTACGTTTCGCCACAAGCAGTTTCCCAAGTACAAGGCCCAGCGTCAGAAGGCGCCGGATGACCTGCACGCCCAGATTCCTCTTGTCGAGGAGTTCCTCGAAGCGATGAAAATCCCCGTACTCAAGGTTGACGGCTTCGAGGCGGACGATATTATTGCGACTACGGTTGAACGCTGCCGCGCCGAGAATCATCCCTGTTACATAGTTTCCTCCGACAAAGACCTGTTACAGCTTGTCGGCGGCGACATAATCCAGCTTAGGCCGTCTAAGGGAAGGATAAGGGCCGGCGTACAGTATAACCAGCCTACAAAACTGCCTTATGAGGCTATGGGACATGAAGAAGTCTGCGCTGAATGGGGAATTCCGCCGGAAAAGATACTAGACCTGCTTTCGTTGACAGGGGATACTTCGGATAACGTACCCGGAGTTAAGGGCATAGGCGATAAGACAGCGATAAAATTGCTTCTCCGCTACGGTTCTCTGGATGGAATCTACCAAAACATAGGCTCCATAGAGACTTCTTTGGCGGCGAAACTTGCCAAGGATAAGGAAAACGCCTATCTTTCCCGAAATTTGATAACATTGCGCCGTGACGTGCCGCTGCCTTTCGAGAGTATAGTAGCGTTGAATATAGAAGACCTTGACCGCAAGGCAGGCGCGGCGGTGCTTCTCAGGGAGAATATTCCGTCTTTGGCCAAAGAGTTGAGTTCCATGCCCAAGTACGGCGCCGGGGCGGTAAGCGGTTTCACGCCTGCCGCCGCCGGCGGGGAGGAACGGAGCGGTGAAGCTGAAATCAGCCTTCAATGTGAGACTGAGGGGACGTACAAGCCGGAGCTTGACCTGCGGGAATTGGCGGATTTCCTTGATTCCGCTCATAAACGGGGCATCCTTTCACTCAAATTTGAGACGGATACCCAGGATGTATGGCAGGCTAAACTTACGGGACTGTCGCTTGCGGTAGAGGCTAAATACGCCGTCTACGTCCCGTTCTGTCCACACGGGCCCGCGTCTTCGAAACGGGATACGCGCTGTTTGCCGCACGAAGCCTTGCGAGCCTTGCTTGCCCCGATTTTGAGCGACCCCGCGGTAATGGTGGTCGCGCATAACGCCAAGTTCCATTACGAAGTTTCACGGGCGTGGGGGCTTCCCCGCTGGAACTGCGCTATATACGATACGATGATAGCCGCGTGGCTTTGCGGTCATGAGAGGTCTAGTTACGCGCTTCCCGACCTTGTCCGTGACTATCTGAATTATGACGCTACAAACTATATCACTATAGTGCCGAAGGGCGCTTTGTTTCACGAAACGCCGCTTGAGACGGCATGCCGCTACTCGGCTGAGGGCGCCGACTTTTGCCTGCGCATGAAGACGATGTACGACCAAAAACTGAAGGACTTAGGACTGGAAATGTTGTTTTATACCCTTGAAATGCCCCTTGTGCCTATTCTGGCGGAGATGGAGATGCGAGGCATCAGGATAGAAAGCGCAGTGCTCAGGGCTTACGGGAACGAGTTGGCGGCGAATATTGAGCGGATTCAGGCTGAGACATGGCAGCTTGTAGGTCATAAATTCAACCTTGCGTCGCCAAAACAACTACAACAGACGCTTTTTGAGGAACGCGGCCTTAAACCGGGCAAAAAAACAAAGACAGGGTATTCAACCGATGTCGCTGTCCTCGCCGAGCTTGCCAAACATGACCGCGTACCTGAGCTTATTCTGCGCCACCGCGCGCTGAGCAAACTCAAGTCAACATACGTTGACGTACTGCTCGCGATAGCGGACAGTGAGGGCCGCGTCCATACAAGTTTTATCCAAAACGGCACCGCTACGGGGCGGCTTTCGAGCCGCGACCCCAACTTACAGAACATCCCTATACGGGACGAGGAGGGACGGCGCATACGCGAGGCCTTCGTTGCGTCTCCCGGCATGGCTCTTATTTCCGCCGACTACAGCCAGATAGAGTTGGTCGTGCTCGCTCATCTTTCCAACGACGTCGCGCTTACAGCGGCGTTTAACAGCGGCAAAGACATACACGCAGAAACGGCGGCGCGTATATTCGGCATAGAAGAGGACAAAGTTGACGCGTCTCAGAGGCGAATCGCAAAAGTGATAAACTTTGGAGTGATGTACGGCATGAGTCCCTTCCGGCTTGCCGATGAGTTAGGTCTCAGCCGCACGGATGCCGCCACGTTTATCGAGGTTTACTTCAAAACATACAGCGGGGTAAGGATGTTTTTAAGCGGAATCATTGAAGAAGCGGAGGCAAACGGCTGCGTTACCACGCTTTTTGGGCGGCGGCGCGTGATACCTACGATAAATTCGGCGAACAAGACGGAAAAATCCGCCGCCGAGCGCATTGCCGTCAACACGCCCATACAAGGAACCGCCGCGGACATCGTCAAGAAGGCAATGATAGACGTTGATGCGGCGCTTACACGCCTTAACGAAGGACGCGCCGAGGATCAACGCTGGCAGCTTCTGCTCCAGGTACACGATGAACTCATACTCGAAGGGCCTGAAGCGGAAGCCGAGACGGTCGCCGGTCTTGTACGCAACGTAATGGAAAGCGCCGCCGCCCTCCAGGTGCCGCTCCGCGTAAGTGTGGAGACTGGCAAACACTGGGGCGGCTTTCACTGAGCGAATAGTGAGCCGCCGTCCGGCGCTGAAAGAGCCGGACGGACCACGAAGAGAATACAGACTCTTTATGCGATGTTGGGCGCTTCTATGAATTATTTTAGGTGAAATTATATAATTCGCCAATCTCCACGAAAAGCATTTCGTGTTTGATATTATTCAATAAATGCTTCAACGGGTATAAGCGGGCCATCGTAAAATACTTTCCATCGCAAATTCCCCCGTGTCATGTGAAACTCCCAAATTCACGGATCCCTCGTTTCGGTTAATATCGTATATCTTGTAAGGGGTAGCCTTCCCCAGGTTTTTTATCGTGAAATCATGATCTATAACCTTCATAAGGGTCTTCTTCTGATGATATTCCACGCCGGTGTTCTTGAAATTGCCTATCAGTTCCTTTTCTCTGTGTCCACGGATATTACCATCCTTTTCCCTGGTGATTGGACCGCTCTCCCTTGGAACATCTCTCCAATGGGGAAGAATTGACAGTTACCTTTCATAAAACTTTTTTCATAAAATTTCGATGGACAAACGGAACAAACGCGGCGATTTTACCGCCTTGGACGCGGAAATTTACCGGACGGATTTCACGCGGAAACCGTCCGGCAAATTTGGTTCCTGCTAATCCCTGTCTACGGTGAGGATAGTCTGCTGTTTGTCTAACTGTTCGTCGAGCATTTTCAGCGCTTCTTTTGCCTTAAAATCGGCGTAACGAGAAGCCTCGTTTTCTATAACATTGGCAAGTTCATTCTTTGCCGCATCTTTAGAATACGAAGCAAGCACCCACCATGTGCCGCTTTTGGAAAGCTGGCGTTTTAGGATTTTGACGCCGCTTAACTTCACGTTAATCACCTCACGCCCTACATTTTCGACAAGCTGTAGGCTTGCGGAATTGTTTATAGTACCGGCTTCACGTGCATAATCCGTCAACATCCCCTGTACCTGAATGCTTAGGTTGTTCGCTATGGCGCGCCGCGCCCTGGCTTCGGCAGTCTGACGGGCAAGTTCGCTATTGTTCAGTCTCGCGCTGCCAAAACCATAGATTTCAGTCTCAGACTGAGGCGGGTTTGTTACAAACTCAGGAACATCCTTTGGATCGTCTGGCGATATAATCGTTTTCGGTTTAGATGCGCATCCAAACACGGTAAACAACGCGCAGATGCATAAAATTTTTCTCATAAAAAAATCTCCTTACCAACTCAGGTTGGCATTTACCGCAAAAAAAATCAAGTATCCCATGCGCGTTTGCAGCTATTTTACTTTTACATTAAATATTGAATTTAACCGCAAAGGCGAAGAAGGCGCAAAAGGTTTTATGGACAAATTCACGCCATACCGTAAATCTGTCTCTTTTGCCGGATTTCAACAGTACCTGTAAAGCCGACAGGACAGCAAACCAACAAACGCGCTCTTTATCGCCTCGCCGAAGGTAAGGGTTTTGCTTACAGTTACGGTTACCGTTACCGTTACCGATACCGATACCGATACCGATACCGATACAGGAGTCCCCATACTGAGCGCGGAAATAGGAGTCGGAACTTTGGTTACAACCGCATTTCCATCCGTGGCTTCCGCGTCAATCGTAATATCC
>JAIRMY010000038.1 GCA_031258335.1 Spirochaetaceae bacterium
CCTTATAAGTCTATGTAGTATATAGAGATAGCAACAGAGTATCGCCGAAAAACCAAGTGCGAAAAAACGAGAAAAACCCACGAAAACCGCGAGAAAACCGAGAATTTGGGGGAATTTGTGAGAAGGGCTTTAAACGGTATTAAATGGCTTTAAATTATTATATAACAAAGACTTAGCGAGTGTAGCGGACGGCGGACTGCCCAAAAACATGGCGAAAACAACCCAAAAGGTCGGAAACAAAAAACGGGAATAGTGAAAGGTCGGAAATAAGCAGTAAGTCTTTATTATATAATGATTTACAAAACAAGATTGAGAAAAGGTCGGAAATCATTGTTTTTCCGACCTTTTGAGAAAAAAATCTGTCCTTTATTTCCGACCTTTGCTGCGTAAAATGATCTTTTGGTATCCCGCGCTAATCCACTTTGGTAATCGCGCAATGAACACGACCAACGATTTCGATATCCTGACTTTCTTCTGCTTCTTCGTATGGCGGATATTTTGGGTTGTCTGATAAAAGTACAACTTTACCCGGTTTTTGTGTTACCCGTTTTACGAATCCTTTGCCGTTCATCCTAACCGCATAAATCCCTTCCCCTGACCAGCCGCATGAATCGCAAACCACCATATCCCCGCGATGCAGGGTTGGATACATACTGTCGCTTTCAACCGCCAGGGCTTTTATATCTTTCCCATATTTAGCGAGATATGAGGGGACTGGTATTAGACCTTTTTCAATATCGTCTTCAGGTAAATCATTGCCTGAGCCAGCAGAAAGTTTTTGGTCTAGTAAAGGTACTAAAAATGCCTTCTCCGGCAATTCTGATACCGAAAAAACAGGGATAGGCTTCTTGTTACTAGAGGACTGTTCATGCGGTGCCCGCTCCGAGAACATCATTCCTTCACCCGACAGAAGCCATTCAGGGTTAAAATTGAGTTTTGTTACCAACGAAAGGGCAAAACTTGGCCTGGGATTTTTTGATTTTCCCGATTTTACATCAGCGACAAACTGTGGGGTTACTCCTAGAATTTCAGCTAAATCCGCCTTGCTTTTACCCATGCTTTGGATAATTCTTTCAGCTTCTTGGATAATTCTTGCCCATTCCATAAAACCACCGAATTTCGCAAGATTTCTCTTGACAAAAAAGAAATATCTTATATGCTGTACTCATCGGTCTAAAATCAGACCGCATAAACCAAAAAAAGCGGGATTTCCGGCATAAAGGCAAGGAATCCCGCGACAAGAAGAAACGCATGAGAGAACGCATAACCCCGGAGGAAGGCTGCTGGCTTCAGTATCAACTGAAGCTGGACGGCTTTACCCATAGTGCGGTCGCCAAAGAGGCAAACGTCACCGTATCAATGGTATCACATTTTTTGTGCGGGGACAAGGATTCAAGGCGGGTCAGGACGGCGCTCTGTAAGATACTGGGCTACCAGTCTTTCGAGAGCCTTATCAAAAATGTCCCACAGAAAAACGATGGAGGCGCGGCATGAGGCATCTGTTAAAGAGCGACCGGCCGGCCTTTGCCGAATATGAAGCGTCCCTGCGGGTGCTGGAAAATTCCTTTAGGAAGGCGGGCGTTCCGCTCGTCTTTGAAGCCGGTCTTCTGCCTGAAGGCGGCGGCAAAATTATCTTCATCAGGAATGACGGCAGGATTGTCAAATCACTCATGATCGAAGGCTACAGCCCCGCGCAGGCCGTAAAGGACATAGCGGCGGCGGTGAGGATTTAGGAGGGCGCATGAAACTCGATAAAACTTTTGAGAACGAAATCAAAAAAATTGCTAATGGGGACGGCGGCAGAGAATACAGGTTCGCTTTTATTAACGAACTGAAAAAAAATTCCGCCGCACCCGAAAAAAGGTATGAATTTGCCGCCACGACAGCAAAATACGGAAGGGTAAAAGTGTCCATCTGCATTGCGGCGACAATGTCACAAAACGCCTACAGGTACGAATCAGAACAAATACAGTGGGCAACGGCTGTTATGAACCTTTGGACAAATATCTATGAAAGCAGTAAATCAGCGGCATTTATCAATCAACACCCCTGCGTTTTGGCGGACCTGTCACGGGGGCTAAGAAATTTGACTACAGAAGGAGGCGCGGCATGAATAAGCATGAAAGACTTCGTGAAATATCTGAATTACAAACGGAATTAAAACGTAAACGCGAGCAGTGCAAAAAATGCGATGCATGGGAATGCGGTCACTGTGCCGAATCAAAATGGAATTTGATAAACAAGATTGAGCGGCTTAAAAAAGGAGGGGCGGCATGAATTTTTAATGGACAGATTCCATTACAGGCAAAGGGACTTATGTTTACGCCGAGCAAGAAAAAGCGGAGTCCATTTTGCGGAGGTACTTCGAGGCTTCCATAGCGCCTGTTCCCGGCGTTGCATATTCCAAAAAGGCTGCGCCCTGGGCGGGGACTATAGTCCCTAAATGGATTACCGGAGGCGCGGCATGATTAGCAGATGGCTTTCGGCAGGCGAGATTGCGGAAATGTTTGATCGTACTGACCGAGCTATAAGATGGCGGGCGGATACGGAGCACTGGCCGTCACGGAATGAGAAAGCTAACGGCGGCCTGCGGCGTATATACCAGGTGGCGGCCTTGCCGGAAGACATCCAGACGGCGTACGCCGCGAGTATAAAGCTTTCTTTACAGGAACTTCAAAGCCGGCTAAAACCGTCATCAAAGCATGAAAAAAAGATAAATATACCGCGATACAACGGGCGGGGCGCGAAAACAAAAGCGGTAAAGCCTCTGGACGGCACGGCGGACGGCGATCTGAAAATCGCGGCGGCGCGGAGAAAGCTCATAGAGGCGTACAACGCATCGGGGCTTTCCGTGCCGCGGTTTATCACCGCCTACGAAGCCGGCGTCGCCGTGCCGGAACTGCGGGAACAACTCGGCAGATGGGGCAACATACACACGGCCTCAAACTTTTATGAAAACTGGCTTGCAAAGTATGAACGGTACGGGCTTGCGGGGCTTGCCCCGCAGTATGCCAAACGCAAAGGCGGTAACGGCGCGAGCCTTGACGATAACGCCAAAGAAATAATAGAGGCAATCTACCTCGACCCGCGCAAGCCGAGCATAGCATCGGTCGAACGCGATATAAAGCAATTCGGCTATGGACTTAATTATTCAATAATAAACCGGTATATCAACAACGAAATACCAAAAT
>JAIRMY010000107.1 GCA_031258335.1 Spirochaetaceae bacterium
CGCGCGGGGATTTTTTGTTTCCCAATGAATGGGACGATATTCGCGGAGGCGGGAATAAGCTTAACGGAGACGATCTTGATGTGCCCACCGTTTTGCGGCGCGGCGGCAATGTGAGTATGTTTGAAAACTACGCTAAACTCGGATAGCGCAACGCGGGATAAGGCTTCCGTTAAGGCTCCCGCTAAGACTCTCGATAAAGCCTCCGACAAGGCTGTCATCGAACGTTACCGTTCAAGGCTTTTCAGCGTAGAGCGTCTGTCGCGGCTTTCTGTAGAAACATACCTTGCGGAAATAAAACGGCTGCTGGACTACACCGGAGCGGCGGAGGCCGCCGGCGCGTCAAGCGCCGTCCTTTCCCGTTACCTTGAGGAACGGATGTCGCGGGACGGCATAGACGGGCGCAGCGTCGCCAAGGCCATTGCCGCGCTCCGCTCGTTCTACCGTTTCCTGATAGATTCCGGCGAAAGGAACGACAACCCCGCCTCGCTCCTAGAAGCGCCCAAGAGTAAACCGCGGCTCCCCGAAACGCTTTCCGCCCAAGCTGTTGACGTGCTGCTCGCGCTGATAGACGACTCTACGCCCGCGGGCTTGCGGGACAGGGCGCTGATTGAACTCTTATACTCCTCCGGCCTCCGCGTCTCAGAGGCGGTGGGACTCAACGTAGACGACTGCTTTTTCAACGAGGCGGTGATACGGGTTACAGGCAAGGGAAACAAGGAAAGGCTCGTGCCCTTCGGTTCCGCCGCTGAAGACGCCCTGCGCCGCTATCTTACATCGGGGCGCCCATCCTTCCTCAAGGCGGGACGCAAGTCAGACGCGCTGTTCCTCCGCCGCGGAGGGAGGCGGCTCGGACGCAAAGGGATCTGGAAAAACTACGCCGCCCTCGCCTCAAAAGGCGGCGCAAGCTCAAAACTCCACGCGCTGCGGCATAGCTTTGCCACCGAACTCCTTTCAGGCGGCGCGGACCTCCGCTCCGTGCAGGAATTTTTGGGACACGCCGACATAAGCACGACGCAAATCTATACCCATGTAGCCGTTTCAAGCCTTGAGGAAGCCCACAAGAAGTACCTCCCACCCCTTCGGTGAAATGTACTAAAAGCCGGTAACAGGCTGATGTATGGTAATTCCTTCCATGCCGAACCCGCCGGGCGCATCCGATGGTTCTATTCTGCCAAACACTTCGAGCGGGCGTTCGGGGGCTATGGCGGCGGCAAACGGCATCCATACTTTAACTATGCCTTCTACGACACGCCGCTTGTCGTAACCTATCAAAAAATCAAAAGATGTTTCATCATGCCCTTCTACTATGTTTGCCGCCATTCCGCTCCACAGTGCGTAACAATCACGGTACAGCGGCGGGTCTTTTGCGGCTTCGGCGTATTTGATGCCCGCTGAAGGCGTTGATTTAAGCATTTCAAAGTCCGGCGCTTCCAGATACTGCGCCATTATACGCGCCTTGTTTTTTATCCCCTCACCAGCGTTTGATTCCATTATTCTGTTTATTTCAATCCGGGCGGAATTGTCACGCCCAACGTTAAAAAATTTCCGCGCGTTTTCATAGGCGTCAAGAATCTGTTTTTCCGTGAGGATTAAATTGTAAACGCCGCCGGACTGCGCGGCTTCTCTTTTATCTGTCTGTGTCAAAGCGCTTTCGGCAAAACCTTCACGCGCCGGCTTTTGCGCCGCAAGCGGATTGTTTTTTACAACAAAAAACGCGCCGACGGTAAGCATAAGTAAAACAGGTGGAATTATTATTAACGCAAGCCGCGCCGGATTTAATTTTTCATGCGGAAACGGTGGAAAAAGGCTTCGCAGTTTGCCGGATTCTACCCATGCCTGTAAATCATCCGAGCCGGCGTATTTTTTCAAAATATTCAACCCCCGTTTTGCGATGCGGTTTTTACCGTCAATGTCCCGCGCTTCAAGGTAAAAACTTATGGCGCGCCGCGAATCGGCGCGTTTAACATACAGGGCCGCCAGGGCCAAAAGAACGGAAGGTTCCCTTGTCTTTAATTCACGGGCGCGGCTCAAATAATCATGAGCGCCGCCGTAGTTGCCGGCGTACAGCGAGCAGAGTCCTAACAGATAAAAAAAAAGAAATGAATCCCGGTAATTGTAAACTTCGCTTTCCAGCAATTGCGCTGCATTCTCGTACTTTCCGCGTCGGGCGAGGCGCGCCGCCCTGGTTAATGTTGACGGAAAGCCGGGCGTCCATAAACCACAGTCCAACGCGGCAAAAATTACCGGATTACGCATAGACTAAAATATATTTAACGCGGAACCGGAACGGGCATTTATCGCGTCTATGGCGGCTTCCATGCTTTTCAATTCCTCTTCGGACGGCGTTTTCCCAGCGTATATGTACTCGTCCACTTTGTTTACTATTTCGCGCAACGCCGTTACGTCAACGTTCATAGCTCCATGCGTCAGAGTGAGCCGCCTTTTTGGTTCGGGCTTTTCGGTCTCGACTATAACCGGGAAAATAACAGGCGGAACATACTCTTTTTCACCGCTGAATCCATACTCGTCTTCGGCGGCAAGCAAAACCGTCATAACACGTTGTTCAAAACGCTTCATGGGTTTTACGTCAAGAAAATAACAAACGGCGGCGTCTTTCACTGAAAACGGCATATAGTTAAAACTTCTTCCCGGAACATATTCAACTTTATACCGCGCTGATTTCATACGCCTCCAGTTTGCGAACTGTAAGAAATCCGGACTTTCCGTTCCCTCGACAAATATGCTGCCCATGAGACCGTAATCATTATTGCGTGAAACCCAGAACTGTTCAGGCGATGTTTTGTCTATTATCGTTTCCACGCTTATTGGCCGTAGATTCGTCCTGAACGACGGGATGTTTCTTTCACCGAGAAACGTATCTATCAAAAGGCGCGCGCCTACATTCAAAATACCCGGACTCCAGCTTTCAACCCGTATATCTACCCGTACCCCATTGCTTACACCCGAACTTGCGGTTCTTATGAATGAAAATTCTTCGATAACCGTCAAAAATTTCGACTCAAACACAAGGGTGGGCCTGTTTTTCTCGCCCCGGACTATCATCCTGAATTCCGAATTGCTGCCCATCGTATACTCTTTATCGTTTACATACAGTGAAAGCAGGCTTGTGCGCTTGTCTTTTTCCCAAAACAAAGGTTCATAAATTCTTTTTTCAACATCAGTCATATAGTACAGGGAAAACCGGCATATTTTTTCATCTATAACGAGTTTTATTCTGCCGTCCACGTATTCCGCGGAATACAAATTCGAAAAAACCGCGGTCAGCAGTAGAGTAAATACAAGTTTGCGTATGTCTACCACGCATCTTCCTCGACTATTTCATAAGTGTTAGCCGTGGAAACCAGCCTGTCCATCGTTTCAAGCGCCTTCGTTTTTATGGCGAGGAGACGCATAACTCCGTCTATATTTTTTTGAGTCATATCGGGCGGCGGTTCCTCGATAACGAGGACTTTCGGCTGCTCGTTGTACGCTCCGGTTATCAAATACGGCGCTATTCTTTTTTGATACGCAAGTATAGCTTCTTCCGTAGTTTTTTGCTGCGCGGGTGAAGCCTGCGCCCCCTCTGAACCGGAGGGAACCGATTTTAATATATCAAGGAGTTCCGACTCTATCTTTTTTTGTTTTATCAACGATAAACGGTTCTGGGACGGCTCGAATTTATGGCTTCTTGGATAGTCGTTTACCACTATGTTAAACAGTTCTTCGGCGCGGGACATATTTCCCAGAGCGTAAAAACATTCTCCCATCCAGTAAATCGCCGCGGATTTCCTGTTATACGCGTTGTCCGTGCCGCTGTAAATTCCTTTGTCATTCCATGCGTTGAGCCGTATGCCGCTTAAATATCTGCCGTCAGGTCTGACACTGTCTGCATAAGCGCTGAGCAGCCTTATGGCATCGTTGTACCGCTTCAAATAGAAATACGCCCGCCCCTTGTGGTACGATACTTCCGCGCAACGAATGTTTTCTGGATCTATCCTTGCTATATCATCAAAGTACTGTATCGCTTCTTCATACTGTTCCGTAGCAAAAGTGGACATCGCTATCCAAAACTGCGCCTCGGCGCGGACTTCGGCGCTTGTATTCTCCCGCTGCGTCCTGCGTAACTGTGCTATGGCTTCCCCCCAAAGTCCGTTACCGTATAATTCTACCCCCCTATCTACCCCGGTATGGACCGTGCCGGAATTTCCCGTTGACGGTTGCCAGCCTTGACTCTGCGCTTTGTACAAAGGCAAAACGACAAGCAGGGACAAGGATATAACTACACGAGCTCTGAATTTCATATACGGTTCTCCAATTTCACTATCGGCATGAGTCCCACTTTTCTTTACCTGTGCTTATGCGCGCTAAACACCCGGCACAAAGCCGTGGAATTTTATGGCGAAACTAGTACCTTGTAACATCTAAAAGTAATGATATGAGCAATTACAAAGGGTACAAGGAATTCACCGCGAAGGCGAATAAGGCGAAGAAGGAATGGGAAAAATCCTGTATTCCATTTCCTTTTGCGCCTTCCGCGACTTTGCGGTTAGACATTCAAAATGTGTTTTTTTAGTGTTTACAAGATACCAACAGGAATGAACCTCAGCGGATTTTAATGAAAAACCGTTTTCCTGTCTTGTAACATATCATTGTAGTAACGGGTTTCTATTCTATCCTCGTTTATTCCGGTTTGTTTTAGAAAGGCGTACAGACGGTTCTTTGCCGTCGCTGTCGTTTCCGGGCTGTCGTCCCCGGCGATTATTTCCAGTTCGATGAAGCAGCCCAGCCCCTCAATTTCCGAGACTTCAATGGTCATGCCGCCTGACTTCCATGAGCGCCCCCGTTTTTTCTTGGATATGCCCGGCTTAAGCCCCAGACGGCGCAACAATTCTTCAAATACACGTGCACGGTCCACTGTGAATTCCATTTCGTTGTTTATTTCTATGCCGTCCCGTACCTCTTTTGTCTTGTACGTTACCAGCGTAGTGGTTTCCGCGTCCTTGCCGGGGATTCGCAGCGTTTCACGGCGTATGCGTACGCCGGATGAAGGCAGCGCATTCCCGTTTTCAGCCCCGTTGCGCGAAATGGGGAACCAGTACACGTCCTGTTTGTCGAATTCCCCGTAAAAAACGGCGAGCAAATCGATTTTCCGTTCCACCGCTTCCCGGTCATCGACCCAGGCCTTTATCTCAATCTCGAATGGCATTAAGCCCCGCCTAGCCGCAGGAGGACGTCAAGCATGGAATTCACTGTGGTAACGAAACGCGCCGCCGCCTGGTAGCCGTGTTGGTACTTAATCATGTTTGCCAGTTCCTCGTCCATGTTGACGCCGGCTACGGATTGCCTCATGTCGTGGAGATTATTCATTATCTGGGACTGGGTTTCGAGGGCGCGCCCCGACTGTTCGCCCAAGAGCCCTATGCGTCCGACACTGTCGGCGAAGTAGTCGTCAAATGTGCCGAGCCTCCCTACGGTTACCGTGGTGTTACGAATCGCGGCGATGGCAAGCGCCGCATCTCCGTTGCCCGGATTCGCCTGCCGCCCGTTTTCGCCGTAGCCTGAAGCGACGGATGCCGTATCACGCCGTAACACGGGGTTCACCTCTATCCACCCGGAAGGATGGGCGACCGGCGCGGTGGAGTATTCGTCCCCGCGAAAAGCCAGCGCCGCATCCGGCACCCCCCAATCAAAGGCCCCTGGAAGCCCGGAAGCCGCCAGCAATCCGGCGTAACCCTCGAGAAAGCGCCCCGAATCCTCTATG
>JAIRMY010000123.1 GCA_031258335.1 Spirochaetaceae bacterium
TGCCGGTTGATAGGTGAAGGAGAATGCAAAGGGAAACAGGAATTCAGGCCAGCCGTTCAGTAAGAGCGTCCTGTAAAATACGGGATAAACTTAAACCCGACGAAGCGGCCTTGTCATCCATCCATTTTGGGATACTGACCATCCTTCGTACCGCATGTTCGTCTTTGAGCTCTACCCGCACCAAGTTGACAAATTCCCTCTTGTTCGTTTTGACTTTATCTACATGACTGGCAGCCGGGATTTTCTGTTTCTTGTCGGCCAAATAACTAATCCACTGTTTTAATCCCAATTCGGCCATATACATGGCATTTGCCAGGTTTTTCCCTTCGCTTATACATCCGGGTAAATCGGGATAGGTAATCGTATAACTTTCATCACCGTTTTTGTGAAAAATAGCCGGAAAAACATATTCCATACTTTACTCCTAATTAATACCGGCGGCCTTTAAAATAGTCTTTGCGGTATATTCATTAATTTCATTATGATTGGGTACCTGAACAGGCCTGCCGCCTTTCTTTTCATAAATCGCGTGATCTCCGTTTCTGTCCAGCTGATAGCCTGCGGCTTCTAATATCTTTACCAGATCACGCCGTTTCACCCCATACTCCTTTATAAGTAATGTTACATAATTTACGTAATGTCAAGAGCTTTTTTTACAGGGGCAAACGCAAGGATGCCAGACGCCCGCGCAAACTCCACCGCAGGGGTGTCAGTCACCTTTTTCGAGAGAGCAGACGCATGGGTGTCAGTCACCTTTTTCGAGGGGGCAGGCGCAGATAATTAACCACGAACCACACTAATGAGCGCGTTTGTTCGTGCCGTTAGTGAAGGTTCTCAGGTTAAAGCTTGTGATTAATGCCAATGATTAAGACTGGGCGTTGCTTATGCGGAGGCGGCGATTTTTTCCCTGATGAGGTCGCCGATAATTTCACCGGGGGTTTTGTGGCTGGCATCAGCCCTGGCGCGAAGGTATGCGGCAGAAACATCGTCTACAATAATAAGATGGTCTTTATGTTCCATAAAAACGCCTTTTTTACCATCTTCTGAAACTTTTGGCGTAGTCTTTGTCCAAAGTTCGTCAAGAGCATCCGCTTCTTCTTCGGTCATTCTTGCCATAAAATCCTCCTGTCGATTCAGGTCTCAACCTCCGAATAGGCTTGACCCGATGCGAGAGAGCGCCATGCTTTACGGCACTTCATCGCATGAAATACATAATAGATACTCCGCCGATCTTAAATTATCATCGCCGATTGCGAACCATTGACTGATTTCTTCCTGCCTATCCATACAGTTTTATTCCTTTCTGGACAATGTCTTTTTCTATGGTGGCAAAACCGGACGCGCGATTGAAAAATGTGCTTTTCTTGTGTCCCAGAAGATCAAGCGGCGTATTTTGAACGGGAGCCATTGCCACTCTCGCAGTTGTCAATGCGCCAATTTCCCGTATGTTCATATCGTCCTTGAAGACCACATACAAATCGAGATCGGAATCATCACGCGGTGTTCCATAGGCGTAAGAGCCAAAAAGATAGACCTGCTCAACCGGTACCGTTTCCACAATAATATTTACAAGCGTGTCAATTTCCTGTTTAACTGACATCTGTTTACGTGTCTGTGTCAAGAACATGGGGACACTATAGCGAGTACGCGAAAAACACGCAAGAGATGAACCATGAATCACTTTTAACTACAGGTATACAAATGTTTTAACCGATAGCCCATCAGCAAGCGCAGGGGTGACTGACACCTCTACACGGACAGACTGCCGGCAGAGTGCGAGACTATCGGATAAGAGCCTGTGTTCATCTGCGGTTAACCGTGATGAGTGTTCTGTGATAATGCCGGGGGCGTTGCGTAGGTCGTGCGTGAACAGTGAATGGTGATGAGAGGTAATAGGTGAGTAAGAAGTAATTGAAGCATGGTAAATACCCCATTGCGCTTCCAGCCGGAAACGGCGCATACTAATGATATGGAAAAGGTCATTGTTTTAGATACCGAAAGTTTTCAGGCGGCAAAACGGGAATCGCTCCAATTACGGGTTTCCCTGCCGGAGTTCTGCTCTCTGGCAATCCGGGAGTTCGTGCAAAACCACCGCAAAAACAGCGTTACCGAACAACTCAACGCGGTCTACACGGGCTATATGGCGAAAATAGACGGGGATATTTTGCAGACCCAATACGATGGCCTTGACGGAGAGGACTGGTAGATGGTCAAGGGCGAAATGCGGAATACAGCGCTTGCGCTGTATGGAGACAGGGGGAGCCGCGTCGGGTAATGCGGCGTATTAGAAAGACTATTTCCAAAGTTAAGGCGGCAGCGCTTCCCCTTATGAACAATAAATGAAGAATGAGGAATGAATAGCGGCTATCAGCCGCGTATGTCTCCGCCCCTTTCATGTTGAAGGCAGGACCCGAAGCCTGCTTTGGGTATGCTACCGCGTAGCGGGTGTAAAACCCGCTGGCGGGCGCTGGAGGGCTGGTGGGGCGGGTTTTTAGGTGATAGGAATCGGTTAATAATGCCGATAAGATACTGAGGTCCTATGTTCGCAATTCCTATGTTCGCAATAGAGAAGCAAAAACATTTTGCCGCCATTCTTCTGTTCACCGTTTCTTTGATGTTTAGCGCGGGACTCTATGCCGGGGATGTCGCGTCTTTCGTGGATTTGGGATTTTCGGAAAATGGCGCTGTTTATATGTTTGCGCAGTACGGCGTTGATGAACATACCCTCCGCCCCTGGTCTGAACTGTACATTGTCGATGTCGGGAAAAATGATTTTGTGAAAGGCGGGCGGCTTTCATACAGGCACGACAAACCGGTTGCGCTGGGACAGGACGGCTCGGCGGCTTTGTTGCGCATCATTTCACATAACACGGAAATAATTCAAAAATACCGTTCAAATTTCATGCAGCAGGGAATTCCGCTATTCATTTCATTGGAAGACATACGTTCTTCTGGCGGGCAAACCATAGACTTTAGGGACTTTGAGAAAAGGGCGTACTACAGCGCCGCGTTAAATTCGATTTTTTTCGGCGGCGGTAAGGATATACGTTCTTCTTTTTTTATTATTCTTGACAGAACAGATAATGACGGCGTAAAAAAAACATACCGTGTCGGAAACCCCGACGTAAAACGCGCCGGAGTGACGACGTATAGCATCAAAAAAGCGATTGTCAATCCGGCAAGGACATCAATGATACTCGTCATCGAAATGACGCTCTTAAACGGAGATGGAAACGGAGACGGCTCCGACATACGGTACATGGTCGAGACGCTGCATTTTTAGCCGCTTCAACGCCGTTGATTTACGCGTATCCCTATGCAGGTTGCGACTGCCCGTTCGCGCCCTATTATGCCGCCGTGTATAGGCTTGTTTACAAGCCGTGTTTTGCCGTCCATGTTTACAGCGAGAGCGCTCGAACCGCCGCCGTCCATCAAAATGCCGTCTTCCGCCCCCAAAGCGCGGAGCAGTAGCCCTGTTTCCTCTTCCGTAGCGCCTCGGCTTCCCGGCCGACGCCCGTCTATCACGAGGAGATACAGGGTAAAGCCCTCGTCCGAAACCGCCGCCGCGCTTCTGGGATGGCGCTGTTTACCCTTCCCGGCGCGTTCCGTTAAATTTCCATTTTCCAAAACTGTGTAAAAGCCGCCTATCGCGTGGCGTAGACCTTCGTACAGCATATCCCGCTGCGGGAGGATTCTCGCGCGTCCATCGTCATGTCCATCGTCATATATCACGAGGCCGTCGTAACGCGGATCCGGCGGGTTTACCAGCCTGCCGGACGATATGAAGACGCCGGTCAAGAAACGTTTTTCGCCTGTTTTGGTGGAAACCGGTGAAAACGGGCTGGCGTTCATCGCCGCTACGCAGTTATATGCGGCGGCAAAACCGCTCACTGTAAGCGCGGGGAGGTTTCCGTCTTGAAAATTTCCTTCTGTCCCAGCGTCATTTACGACAATTTCTATCTGTTTATCACGTAGATCAATGCGCAACGCCCAAAATTCCATGCGCGGAACCCTGATCCGTCCGGCGGAAAACGCAATTCCGGGGTATAAATCACGCCATCGCGGGGCAAAAGCCTGCAACGTTTCCGCTCGCGAAAATTCCGCGCGGCGCTCCGGAGAGGTGGCGCACGATGAAACGAAAAAAAGTAAAAGGCAGACTGAGGAAATGAGCGTTAGACGGAATACCGGTTTAACCATGAACTTAAAGGTAATTCGCGACAAGGCGGAATTTCAAGGCGGCGGCGTGGAGGCTCATTGATGAGTAATTTGGAGTTTTTGCCTACCGCCGGAGCGCGGCGTCCCGATTACACATCTTTTGGTAGTAGTCGCTCAGTTTGAATATTCCATCGACATCTTTTGTAAACAGCTTGCCGCCATTTATCTGAATAACACCATCTTTAAATAGTTGTCCGGTTAACACCGTGCGCCGTTCTGCGGGAACAGCCGCCATCTTCATCAATTCATCCTGTCCAAAATCAAAAATATAAGTTTTTATGGTTCTGGGCACTTTATTTTTTTCAAGAATAATCGAGAGGTAATTGTATATGCGCGCCATAGGATCTTTTAGTGACGCATTTATCAGTTGTTTATAGCTGAACCAGATGCGCTCGGATAACAACCGTGTTAATTTTTGTATCATAGCCGGATGCGTCCGGCTCATAAGCTCAAAATTCCGCTTTGACACTTCCATCAAAATAGTTTTATCTTCCTGCGCCATCGCCGACGCGGAACGTGGCTTATTTTCCAGCAGCGCCATTTCTCCAAAAATATCGCCCTGCCTGAGTATTGCCAAAATAATTTCATTGCCTTCCAGAATTTTTGTAATTTTTACCGTTCCCTCCTGAATAATGTACAGTGAGTTTCCAAATTCGCCGTCGGCAAAAATAATTTTGTCTTTGCCGTAAGTACACAAAAAAGCATCATTCCCTGTTTTAAAAGTCTGTCCTCCGTACTCTTCAAGCGATTTTACGCTTGTCTCCGCCTGCCGCGCAAACTCTCCGTCCGGATAACATTCGATATACCGATTAAACACGTAATAAGCCGCTGATTTCATTTTTGAATTTAAATAATACTCGCCTGTTTTAAACAACGTCTCGGCGTTAGTGTCCGCCGCGGTATTGGGGTTAATTCCTGTCAATGCGTCATTGAGATAACGTATACGCCGTGAGAATTGCTGTATTATTTTCATCGCTACAGGCGTGTTTGTTTGTATCAGTTCTTCAAACTGTGAATAGTTTACGGCAAGCAACGTAACATCCGATAATGCCCGCGCCGATTCAATCTGACTCCGCTGGGCAAGCGCTGCCACAATTCCAACAAAATCACCCGGCCCAAGCACCAAATCGGAATCTTTTTTTATCAAATCGGACTGCTTCGTAATTTTGACATGCCCTTCACGTATGATAAAAAATCTTCCCTCATCGCGTTTTCCCTCGACGAATATGTACATATCCTTTTTAAAATTTACAATTGAAAGCTGAAGCATACCATCCACCCCACATTTTGCTACTGTAACATAAAAGAAGTGAATAGTGAAGCCGCCGCTAGGCGGCTGTCGAATCCCCCGTGAGAGGGGCTGGGCGGCGGCAGTGAAGAGTGAACAATGAGCAGTGAATAATGAGCAGTGAGAGGGTTGCTATCGGTCGCGTATGCCTGCCGCCCTTTTCGACCTGAAGGCAGAACCCGAACTCTGCTTTCGGGGTTCTAGCGCGGAGCGCCTTTAAACCCACTGGTGGGCGCTACCGCGTAGCGGACTTTAAACCCACTGGTGGGCGATCAAATAGGGCGCGTAGGTCTGCCTGACTCATGGAGGCGAGCCATGATTCGCCTGAACCGACCGTCATGTCGGCAAGCTCTTTCTTGCTTTTCAGCATAGCGTCGATTTTTTCCTCAAAACTGTTTTTTGTGATGAAGCGGTGGACAAACACGTTGCGCTTCTGCCCTATGCGGAAGGCGCGGTCTGTGGCCTGCGCCTCGACCGCCGGGTTGTACCACAAATCGTAGTGTATTACACGGCTGGCAGCCGTCAGGTTGAGGCCGAGCCCACCGGCGCGAAGGCTCACCAGCATGATGTTGGCGGCGCCGTTGTTTTGGAAGGCATCCACCGCGGCGGCTCGTTTTGCCTGAGTCAGCCCGCCGTGGTACAGTATGGCCGCCTCGCCCGCCTCGTCCCTTATGATAGCGGCAAGACATTCCAGCGTTTCGACGTACTGGCTGAAAATCAACACCTTTTCGCCGCCGACTAGTATCTCCTCAAGCAGGGTGAGGAGCAACGCCGCCTTGCCGGACAGCCCGGAAACCGCCGGACTCTCCTTGTCGTAGACGCGGGGGTGGTCGCAAATCTGTTTGAGACTGGTGAGCAGTTGGAGTATCAACGCATGACGCGCTGACTTACCTTTGTCATCGTCCGCCCTCTCCAATTTTTCCAGTTTTTCCATGATGGTTCGGACTACGCTTTCGTACAGCGCGGACTGCTCCTTCCCCAGCGCGGCGTACTCGTCGGTGGTGATCTTATCAGGCAGGTCGCTGATGATGGCTTTGTCCGTCTTGAGGCGGCGCAAAAGGAAAGGCGAGGCGATCTTGCGCAGCCTGTCCGCCGCATCCTTGTTCCGCATGATCTCTATGGGGCGGCGGAATTCATTGCGAAATTCTTCCGCACTGCCGAGGTAACCGGGCAGGATTAAATCGAACAGGGAGCGCATATCCTCGAGACGGTTTTCGACCGGCGTACCGGAGAGGGCGAGTTTGAACCGCGCTTGGAGCGCCTTCACCGTTTTCGAGCCGCGTGTCGCCGCGTTTTTCAACAGGTGCGCCTCGTCAACGATGAGCACCGCAAACATTTCGCCGCACAATGCGGTCTTGTCCCGTACCGCGGTCTGGTACGTCGTGAGGAAGACGTCGGCCCCGCCGGCAAGGGCGCGTTCCTTGCCGTGGTAGCGGTGGACGGCGAGGGAGGGGGCGAAGCGGTGTAGCTCACGTTCCCAGTTTTCGAGCAGGGCGGCGGGGGCGATGACGAGGCAGCGTTTGCCCGTTTTGCCGGTCTCGCTGTCCCCGCCGTCCGTACCGGCGCAAAGTCCTTCAGCTTTGATACGGAGCAACACGGCTATAGCCTGAATCGTCTTGCCCAGCCCCATGTCGTCCGCAATGACGCAGCCGAAACCGGCGTAAAGGAGGGAAAGAGCCCAGTTGTAACCGCGCAGTTGGTAGGGGCGGAGTTCGGCGCAAAGTTCCGGGGGCGGCGGGAAATCTTTTTTGTCAAAGATTTTTTCTATCAGCGTTTGACCGTCCCCGTACAGGTCCCCTCCAAAATGCGCCTTGAGGATATCGTTTGCCGTAACCGCGCCGCCCTTCCTCTGTCCCGCGGTCTTGAACAGCGCGGCAAGCTGGTCCGCGTCTATCCGTATGAACTTGTCTTTGAACTTTACCAGCCTGCTTTTCTGCTTTACCAGCGCCGCGAATTCAGCCGCGCTCAGCACGTCGCCGCCTATGGCGATACGCCATTCAAAGTTTAGGAGGGAGGGGAGGTCGAGGTAGCTCACGAGCGAGGAGGATGCCCCGTTCCGATCCGCCGCCAGCACGAGGCGCGGTTTCAGTTCGCGGTGAAGGTTTTTGGGCATTATCACTTCTATGCCCAGCCGTCCCAGCAAGACCGATGCCTCATCAAGGAAGGCGACGAGGCGTTCTTCGCTCAACTGGACTGAGGGTTTGGACATGAGTTCCCGTATCTCGGGGAGATAGTTTGACAGCGCGGTAGGGGCTTTCAGCACCTCTATGCCGCCGGTTTTTGCTGCCGCGCCCTTGAGCGGGACATTTTTACCGTCAAGCGCGACATCCATGGCGAGGCTGAAAGCCATACCGCTGTCCTTTTTGCGTGTGTTTTCCTTGAGCAAGACACGGTAGCGGTACGCGGCAAAGTCCGTATACAGCACGGTAAGCCAGCGGCCTATAGCCTGCGGGACGGAGCGGAACGCCGGAGTGGAGACATCAAGGCTGCCGCCCTCGAAAAAGAGGGCGCAGAGGTTCCTGAATTCCGTCCCGCCGCCTGAACTCTTGAAGCCTGAGCGCCTGACGTATTCGGCAAGCACGGCGGACGAGAGCAAGTTGAACACGCTGCGCCCGTCCGCGTAAGCCGCCTTGCCGCTCAGTTTGAGCATCCCGTCTTCCAGACATGAGAGCGCGGTGACAGCGCTATTCAACTCCGGGAGTCCTTCGAAGACGAGCCAAACGATGCGCAGGCCGCCGGCTTTGAGGAGGGGGCTGGGGATGAACGCGCCGGAGGCTATGACGAGGTTGATGAACTTGAACAAATAGAACAGGAATTGGTAATTTCGGGTTCCCCCGCCGGCGGAATGTTCGCGGAATTTCAAGAATAAATCGTATGCATCGTGCCGGCTGACTACGCCGTGTATGTCCTCTTGAATCAGAGTTATGGGGGCAAGCGGGCCGGGTTTCTTGCACTCCATGCTCCAAGCGGAGCGGGAATAAGCCTTCTCCTCCTCCTCGCCGTCCGGCGCCGCGCTCCACAACGGGCGGCGCGCGATGTGGTGATAAAATTCGTTTAACACAATGGAAAAATCGCGTTCCGTGCAAAATGACGGGGAAGGGGGCAGCAACGATGTGATAAACTCGGCGCAGTGTGGGATGGCGTTCAACGATAACTCTGCTTCCGGAGGTGATTCGGAGGGTGATACGGCGGAAACTTTTTTCGAGTCACCGGACTTTCCGGTTTTCTTGGCGGCAACGGTAAACGGCTCGGCGAGGATGTATTGCAGCGCCGCGCCCGCCTTCTTTTCCAGCGCCTTAAGGTCTATGCCGCGCAGTTTGAAAAGTATGTCCGGTTCCGCGTCAATCGCCCGCGCCAGCACGAAGTACAGCGCCGCTATGTGTTTACAAGTCGAGTACCATCCCGAATCCGGGCAGTCGCAGGTTTTTTTCATGTCCGCCCATTTTTTTGGTATAAGCGCTATGCCTTTACCTTTCAGCTTTTTCAAGAATTCTTCGGGCAGTTCGCCGGAGGCGATACGGGCAAGCAGAGCCGGATCATTTTCGATGACAGCCTTGACCTCGGTCTGTTCCTTTTCCGGCGTGGGCGGGAAGGTGATTTCAACGTGGTAGTACGGCCTGTAATGCCCCTTGACCTTTGCGGTAACCCGCCCGTCTTTCACCTCAAGCTTCACCACCTTGCCTGTGTTAGCGTAAGACCTTCCCCTGTCGAGCCGCGCCCCTAGGTTGTACGATTCGAGCACGTCCATGAACCATTTTCCCCAGGGCGTAACCCCGTATTGAACACGCGCCATTATTCAAATTCATCTGATGAACAGATTCTCCCCCCGTATAAAATTTTTGGATACACAACGATAGATAATTTTTTTTCTATCACGCGCAGGCGGCAGAGTTCTGTCTCATTGCCTATGCTTATCATTACGCCCTTTTTGCCCGCCCTCGCCGTCCGTCCGGCTCTGTGTATGTAAACCTCGCTGCCTTGAGGAATGCCCATAGTTACTATATGCGTAATATTTTCTATGTCAAGCCCCCGCGCGGCAAGATCGCTTGACACAAGAACGGGAATTCTGCCAGCGCGAAAGTTATCCAGCGCGGCTTTCCTTTCTTTTTTTTCCATGCCGCTGTAGATTCCAGCCGCGCCGTACTTGTGGTGTGTCAATTTTGAGACAATTTCCCGAATAGACTCGGCGCGTTCTGAAAAAACGAGCGTCTTTTTTGGATGCGCCGCGGAGAGAAAAGAGCGCAGCGCGTTGATTTTATCGCGGTCTTCGGCCCAAAGCGCCCAGTGTAAGATGTTGTTACGGAGTATCTCCTGTTCATCGCTTTCACAGATTATCGCCGCGCCCAAAATTGGATCGAGGCGTGAGCGGATTCCTTCCGGAAGCGTAGCGCTGCACGCGATTCTTACGGCGCGGGGATTCACGCGCTGCGATAATTCATGGGTTTCATCCCACAACTCGTCTGAAACAAGCCTATCCGCCTCATCGAGAACTAGGTACTCAAGCTCATGGAGTTTCAACCTGTTCATGTTTACAAGCCGCAAGAGCCTGTTTGTATTCGCGGCAATTATCGCCGGCTTATCTTTTCGTATGCACTGAATTTGCCTCTCCATGCTTCCCGCGCCGCTTACGAGGAGCGAGCATACAGGACGGCCTTGTATTTCAAGATTTTCAATCAAAAAATCTATTTCGTTTTTTATCTGCGAACAAAGCTCAAGCGTCGGGGATACTATGAGTACGCGGCAGGCCGCGCTTTCCGCGCCATGGGAGTCATTTACCATGTTCTGTAGAATGGGCAATAGGTAGGCAAGGGTCTTGCCCGTGCCTGTTTCCGAACGAAAGACGATATTTTTTTTGTCAAGGATATGAGGGATAACTTTTTTTTGAATCGCGGTCGGCGTTTGTATGTTTTTTTTTCGCAGTTTCTCTGAAAAGAAAACATCTATGCCTTGGATAAAATTTTTGGGATTCAGCATAAGTGTTTTTTGTGTTCTCGATCTTTTTTATACTCGGCTATAGCTTCCGTGTAAATGTCCAGAAGTCGTTTTACCATAATATCCATAGTCCAGTTTTTGCCGTACAGAAGCGCGTCCGCCGCCTTTTTTCTGTAAAGAGCTTCGTCTTCGAGCAGGTCGAGCGTGCGGCCGGCAAATAAATCGGCGTCGTTTGGAACCATGAAACCGCCGTTATCGCCGCGCATCACGTTAATCGTGCCGCGTTCCCCTACGGCAACCACGGGAATCCCTGACAGCATGGCCTCTATTGTTACAAGCCCCTGAGTCTCGGTTGTCGATGAAAATATAAAAATTTTGGATATGCAGTAGATTCGCGCCAAAAGGCCGTGTTCCACATAACCGGTAAATACAAAATGTTCCGCAAGCCCCAGCGTTTCACATTCTTCCTCAAACCAATAAATATCCGGGCCGCTGCCGACTATTAAAAAAACAACGTCATCCCGTTCTTTTGTAATTATTTGCGCGGCTTTCAAAATAAGATCTAAATTTTTTTCCTTGCCTATGCGCCCGGCAAACAGAAGTATTTTTTTATCTTTTAACTTTGGATACGATTCTTCCATTGATTTGCGGAACTCCGCATTTTCATCTTCGGCGCGCGGAAAAAAAACTTTGTTATCGATTCCCGTAGGCAAAAGATAGGGGCGTTTCTTTGATTTATACTTTTTTGTATAATCAAGGATTATTTCGCTTGGAACGATGATGCGGTACGGCCTCCTAAAAGCATTGCTCTCTACCATCCATAAAATAAAATTTAATACAAACATGGGCGCCCATGGAATATAATTTTTCATATAATCCCCCCAGAGGGTGTGGTATGTGTACACCGAAGGAATCTTGTGGACGCGCGCGCAGAAATAGCCGAAGTCCGCCGTTACAAATTCCGATTGAATGTGAATAATATCCGGCTTGAATTTGTCAATCTGTTTTGAAACCCAAAAAAGTTTATGTGATTTGGAAAGCCTGTCCTCTTTTGAAATTGGCAGGGGCAGGGACGGCACTCTGATAATGCAGTGTTCAGGAACGCTGCCGGAGAGCGCCGGGCTGTGTCCTCCTTTTTTAATGTCCGTCTGCAAAGGCGATTCAGGGTAGTATGGGCATATTATCAACACGCTGTGCCCCAGCCCGATAAGCGCTGAGGAAAAACTTTCTACGGAAACGGAAACTCCGTTTATGCGCGGCCAGTAGGAATCGGTAAACATTACTATTTTCAATTTATCCCTTTCATGCGCGGCATCCTTCCCTTAAAATAGGCGTTGGTGCCGGCGCCCCCTCCGGCGCCGCGCCGCGCTTCAATTTCCTTTTGCATTACTTCATGCACAGCCATGGCAAATTCTTTTACCGACGGCAGGACTATGCTCCCGTCATCATTATACTTGATATAAGCGGAAGGATAAACAGGGTCAAGCACGACGAGGCGTTCTTTGGGAAACTTCCGCTCAAACGGCGTTTTTGGCTTTAACCTGCCTTCCGAAAAAACGGTAAGCAGCGGAAACACGGGAAGATCGAGCCGCGCCGCGAAAAGAAACGCGCCGGTTTTGAACGGCATGATTTCCTGACTGTAAATGTAGCATTCGCCTTCGGGATAAAAGTGTATGAAGCGCCTGTGCTTGAATATTTCCCCGCTTGACGCGATGATTTTTTCTATGCCGCTTCCGCCGGGCGGAAGCGGCACCCCGCCCAAAAGCCGTGTAAAGGTCCCCAAAAA
>JAIRMY010000183.1 GCA_031258335.1 Spirochaetaceae bacterium
TATAATCGAAATTTTTGGGCCTGAATCGTCCGGCAAGACGACGCTGGCGCTTCACGCCGTTGCGGAAGCGCAAAAAATCGGGGGAATCTGCGCGTTTATCGATGCGGAACACGCCCTCGACCCGGCTTATGCAAAAAATTTAGGCGTTGACATAGACAACCTTGAAGTTTCACAGCCCGATTCCGGTGAACAGGCGCTTGAAATCGCGGAGAGTCTCGTGCGTTCCGGCGCGGTGGACGTTATCGTTGTCGATTCTGTTGCCGCGCTGACACCCCAGGCGGAAATTGAGGGAGACATGGGCGACGCGCACGTAGGGCTTCAGGCGCGGCTCATGAGCCAGGCGCTCCGAAAACTTACAGCGATAATCGGAAAATCACGGACGGTTCTAATATTCATCAACCAGATACGGATGAAGATAGGGATAATGTTTGGAAACCCGGAGACTACTACAGGCGGGAACGCGCTGAAATTCTACGCCTCGGTGCGGCTTGATGTCCGTAAACAGGAAACCATAGAGAAGAGCGGCGATGCGGACGCGATAGGCAACCGGGTCAAAGTCAAGGTAGTAAAGAACAAGGTCGCCCCGCCTTTCCGCAAGGTTGAGTTGGAAATCATGTTTGGCAAGGGCATCTCCGCCATAGGCAGTCTGCTCGATGCCGCGGTGAAGTACGAAATCATAGAAAAGAAGGGGGCGTGGTTCTCTTATGGCGAGGAAAAAATAGGGCAGGGCAGGGAAAACGCCAAGGATTACCTTGAAAAAGATCCCGAATTTGCCGCCGAAATCGAGGGGAAGCTCCGAAAAATCATGTTCCCCGGCAGAAAGCCCGAAGAGGCGACAGCGCCGTCAAAACCGGCTGTAACACCCGCCCCGTCAAAACCGGCTGTAACGTCAGCCGCTAAATCGACGGTAACGCCCGCGCCGGTAAAGCCGGCCGGCGCAAAAACCCAAGCCCCGCCCGCGGAGGCTGCCCCCGCAAAACGGCCTCCGTCGGGAAAATACACGGTTGACCCTGACGCTGAGAATGACGAAGGTTTGTTCTAAACAGGACGGAGGAAGAATACTATGACGGTTACAAGCGCGGTAAAACGCAGAAAAAAATCCGGCGCAAGTTTTGCTTATGTAGACAGGGTGATGAACGGACTTGCCCGCAGCATCAAAGAATCCAACGAAGATTTTGCAAAAAAAGAAAGAGATGCCAACGAAGCATTCAGAAAAGAGATGCGGACATCACACGAGGAATTTGCAAGAACAGAGTGGGAAGCCCTGGAAGCCTTCAGTAAGGAGATGCGAACATCACACGAGGAATTTGCAAGAACAGAGCGGGAATTTCGGGAAGCCTTCAGTAAAGAGATGCGGGAATCTCAGGAGGCGTTTCAGGAAGCGTTCAGTAAGGAGATGCGGGAATCTCAGGAAACGTTTCAGGAAGCGTTCCGTAAAGAAATACGCGCTTCCTTTGACGAATCTGACAAAAGATACAATACGATGAGAGAAAAGTCCGAAAAAGAGTGGAACATTAAGATGGGTGATATTTACAACAGGCTGGGAGACCTTGCGGAGTATACATTTGTTCCCGAAGCCATTCTGGAAAAGTTTAAGGAGTTGAACTATGAGTTTGATAATTACTGCCGCCGTGAAAGGGTGATAGGGAAAGACGGATGCGCCAAGGCGGAGTATGACGTGGTTCTCCGCAACGGAGACACCGTCGCGCTTGTCGAAGTCAAATCGACGTTAAAGTATGAGTATGTAGACCGTTTTATTCAGCAGATAGGCGTTGCTACGAATGAAAAGTACAGGGGAAAAAAGATAATCGGAGCTGTCGCCGCGCTGGAAATGCCTAACGAGGTAAAAAATTATGCGATGCGTAAGGGACTTTACGTGATAGAACAAGCCGGCAGAGACATAAAAATTGACACGAAGGACGGGAAATTCAAACCCAAGATATGGTGAGCCGGCATGATACTTTCAGCCTCCGGCTGGCGTGATGTATTTGCCGCGGACAGGGACGCGGAGAGCAGGCTCAAAGAAATTTCAGGTTTTCACGCCTTTGCCGCCGCCGCCGCCGCGGATGTTTTTGCGGATTTTATCCGCGACAAAAACGGCGGGGGCGCGCCGCGTGTCATCGTGGGACTCGACACACGGCCTACGGGCATGGCGATAGCGGAACAGGTCTTGGACGCGCTCCTGGCAAAGGGCGGACTGGTCTTTTTTTGCGGGGTTACGGCGGCGCCAGAGATAATGGCTTATGCCCGGTCTCTAGGCAGGGAAGGCGGCGCGGACGGTTTCATTTACATATCGGCAAGCCACAACCCCATAGGTTACAACGGCATGAAATTCGGCCTCACAGACGGCGGCGTACTTGGCGGGGCCGACATGGCGCGGCTCGAAACGGAGTTCACTGCGCGGCTATCATCGCGGGGAGACGTTTTTCCAGACCCCGCCGGGACGGGAAACTCCGATTTGAAGGAGGCGTTGAACAATGCCGGGCGGCACAAAAACGCCGCGCTGGCCGCGTATACAGACTTTAGCCTTGAAACCGCTTCCGGCGGGCAAGCCGCCGTCTTAACGGAGTTAAAAGAGGCGGTGAAGGCCGCGCCGCTTGGAATCGCCGCCGATTTTAACGGTTCGGCCCGTGCGTTGAGCATAGACAAGGGCTTTTTCAATAATTTGGGGCTGAAATTCCGCGCAATCAACGGCAAAGCCGGAGAAATAGCGCACAAAATAGTGCCTGAAGGCGATGCATTGATACCCTGCCGCGATTTTTTAAGCGAAATCAGGCGGACGGACAAGGATTTTCTCCTCGGCTATGTGCCGGATTGCGATGGCGACCGCGGGAACATCGTGTTTTTTGACGAAAACT